>JAUIIF010000636.1 GCA_030431945.1 Bacteroidia bacterium
CGACAGGACATCGTCCTCCGGTTACTGCGCGAGCGGGACCAGGAGGGCATGCGTCAGTTGTTCAAATACTACAGCGGGGCCCTGATGACCATCATCCAGCCCATCCTCCCGGCTAAAGAAGTGGCCGAGGAAGTGCTGCATGATGTGCTCCTCAAAGTATGGAACAACATTGATTCTTACGACGAGACCAAGAGCCGGTTTTTCACCTGGATGGCCAGAATTGCCCGCAATGCAGCCATTGACAAGACCCGCTCCAAAAATTATCGCAAGGCCGGCAAAACCGATCAGATTGCGGATTCCGTAGATAGGGACAGAACTTTAAGTCATACGCCTTCGGTAGATCATATCGGCGTTGTTTCACTGTTAGATAAGCTCGATGACAACCACCGGGCCATCATCGAATTGATCTACCTTAAGGATTATACACAATCTGAAGCCGCAGAGGCCCTGAATCTTCCCCTGGGAACGGTTAAAACCCGTTCGCGCCGGGCCCTCAAGCAGTTGCGGGAAGTGTTGCAACACGAAATGCTCTGGCTCATCTTATTCTCTTTAACCTCTAATTTGCCTTTCACGCATTAACGATTTTGGATATTAAGCAATACATAACCTCCGGCATTTTGGAACTTTACGTTCTCGAGCGCCTCGAACCTGCCCAGATGCGGGAAGTGGAGGCGTATGCCGCACAGTATCCGGAAATC
Organism: Bacteroidia bacterium; assembly: GCA_030431945.1. GTDB lineage: Bacteria > Bacteroidota > Bacteroidia > Chitinophagales > Saprospiraceae > Neolewinella. Next base: position 699 of record JAUIIF010000636.1, read on the forward strand.
AGGACGGAGATTGATCAGATTGAGCAGACGCTCGAAGCTTTCGCCATAGCTGCTGCCCCTGACGTTAACCCGGACATCCTTGATCGCTTGCTCGAAGAAACGGGAGGTGCCCAGGGAAGCTCCTCCGGCGACACCCCGAAGGTTCCTGCAGAAAAAATTGTCCGCAATACTTCTTTGAACTGGGTCGCCTGGCTCGTCGGCCTGCTGGCGTTAGCCGCAGCCCTTTACGCCTTCACCCAGCTTGGTAATCGCCAGCAGGAGCTGCTCGACGTCCGCCAAGAGTTAGAGACCCTGCAGGCAGAATGCGACGAAAGCCAGCGCATCCTCTCCACCACCCAGGAGCGGCTTAATGACCTGACGAACCCCGCCACCCGCGGCATTGTCCTTGCCGGAACGGAAAATGCCCCGGATAAACAAGCCATTGTCTACTATAATCCGGCGACCGAAAAAACGCTTTTCAAAGCAGTCAACCTGCCGCCCCCACCCGCCGGCAAACAGTACCAGCTCTGGGCCATCGATGGAGACGGGCCTAAGGATCTCGGCGTACTGGCCCTTGACCTTTCCGGAGATGTCCTCCTGGAGGTCGACTTCCTGGCCGGCGTAGCTGCCTTCGCCATTACCCTGGAAGATGAAGGGGGCAAACCTGCGCCCGACCTGTCGCAGTTGCAAGTGATTGGCAACGTAGGCTAAGGTAAAGCCGGTACGGGTTAATTATACTTCCTCCCGCCGTTCGATTATGTCCCAGGTATGATCACCGAGCAGGCGGATGGTCGCGATGTAGCTGTACGGAATTTTATCCCCCCATTCCGCCGGGCTGACCATACTCAGCAGGTTCTTGCCGTTTTCGCGGCAGTAGAGGAAGTAGGTACGCCCGATAATCGGATCGATTCCCATTTCTGCCTCGTAAATCCGTTCGCTGATGGTCATCCGTTGCTGGATCTCATTCGCCTGACGGGCCAGCAGTTCAATTTGTGCCTTGATCTGGTCGAGCTGCATATCCGTCTGCTCGTACATCGCAGACATGGCCAGCCCCTTCATTTTGCCCGCGTCTGCCGGCTTGATCGTTGCCCCACCCCGCTCGTGCGCGTAGGGTAAAAGCCCCGGGTTTTCCGCAATCTTTTCCGGATCAATCGGGTTGACAAAGCTCTCCCGGGGCTGGTTCTTTTTATCCTTTTCGGCCATATTCTTTGGATAACGGCTACGGCCGGGAATGGTTTTGCCGAAGTGCCCGTCCGACTACCTCGCTACGCTGTTTTTTCTGGGCGCGTATTTTTTGATCAGGGCCTGCCGGGCAGACCAGGGCAAATCGCTGAGGGCCTCCACTAACAAGGCTTCCAGCTCGGGATAGGCGGGACTACCGGAGTTGGCAAAAGCGGGTAGGGCCCGCGCATCACCACTTCCAAAGCTGTAGGTATTGGACCAGGTTTCACAATTGCTCAGGCCCTGCGACCATTCCGGTGTGTCGACGCCCGGAGGGAAAACCGATAACTGCGCGGATACATTTACCGCAGCCTGCTGCTCGCAGGTGGTGACCGAGGCGTAGACCGTACGGTAGTGCTTAATTTCAATGATTTTTTCCACCGTGGTAGAGTCGTTCACCTGCTCTACTACCTTTTTACGTTCAACCCGGTCCAGCACCTCCTCTTCGTAGGTAGACGTCGAACAGCTTTCCGTGAGTCCACTTTCTTCGATCGCAGTAACTGCAAGCTCTGCTTCCAGATCAATAACTGCGTTGGTAGGGGAAAAAAGAATTGTTGTCCAGTTCCGGGTAAAGGGCTTGAGTCGCCGGGTCGCGCTGGTCAGTTCCCGGGCAAAATCACCGGGCGGCGCGTAGAGCAGGATGCGCAACATGGCCAGATCGTACAATTGGTCGCGAAGCGGTTGGAATTCGGCACGTCGTTCCGGGAGGAAATAGTCTACCCGCTCGTGATAAGCAAAGGCTTTACGGGCAGCGTCTTTATCCCCAGCCAGGGCTATTGGCAGCAGGGGTGCCGTTAGTGCCAGGTAGTGATCGCCGGCCCGCCGGCGTGCTTCTTCCCGTTGTTGTTCCAGGGTGGCGGGCAGCAGTTCGGGGTGGCGCCGGGCATCCCCTGCCTCCGGGTTGATCGCCAGCAGATCGAGGCTGCGCTGGTACAGGGAGCCGAATACTTCGTAGAGTGGCTCCCACTTCGCCGTCCCTGCTTTCGCTTTCAGCTCCACGGCCAGGGCATAATCACGTGCCTGCACGGCGGCGTAGGCTTCCTGGAATTCCACCATATGCTTCAATTTC
>JAUIIF010000637.1 GCA_030431945.1 Bacteroidia bacterium
CACAACATCAAACACCCCTGTTATGCCTAACGAAAACACTTTAGCCTCCTTTTCAATGTTGCCTGCGACCCGCCTGGGTGACTTCCTGGCCGGACGACTGGGCCAGCTGGCCAGGTTCAGTCGCAAGCTGGCTTTCTGGCGCTGGTCACGGGAGGAAGGTTATGTTTTCCGGATTGATGCCGATGAGGTTGGCTTCCGGCTCTACGACCGCCTGTTCCAGGCGTATCTCGACCGGTTTCCGCACCGTTATGCCAGTGGCCGGATTGAGGAAGTCCCGGAATTGGTACTGGCGCTGACCCATTTGCCCGGTACCGAGCTGGAAAACTTTACCCTCTACGTCATTAGTCAGCTTAACCGGGATCGGGACCGGTTTGATTTTCAGTTTTACAGTTTGGTGAGCGATCTGCTGCGTCAGCTGCTCGACCAGAGACCGTGGGGAAATGAAGCAGGCCTGCGGCGGATTGGTGAGGCACTGTATTTCACTTCCCCCCATGGTTACGAAGGAGTTGTCTACTGGCCTTTACTGGCGTACCTGCGGGCGGTGCGGGCCTCGTACGGCGGCCGCAGGCCGCACGAGCAGGTAGCGCAGGTGCTGGAGGTCATTGCCGGTGAATTGCGGGGGTACTTTGCCTTCGGCTTCAACCGGGACGTAGAAGAAGCCAGGCGCATTTTGGCGGAGCTGCTAGCGGCTGATCAATTGGCCTTACGGGCCTGATGCTGCGCCTGGCGGCATTACCCTCCTCCCCATTTTCCGTCTTCCTCGGGGGTGTCCAGCAAATTGAAAATAAAGCCTTCCCAGATGAGCTGGAGGTAGACATCACCACCTTCCCGCTCGTAGTCAGGGAGGTTGAGCTGATGTTTCCACTCATCAAAGAGAAAGAAGGTGGAACCGAAGTGCTCGCTGAGGGGCCGCAACAGGTTTTCGCCGAAACTTTCCCGGGTGACGAAAAGGGAGGGGAGGGTAGTGCGCAGCGTAGGGTCGGACTGTACCCGGTTCCGGATATAGCTCTGTTTGTAGGGAAAGCGATCGGGGATCGGAAGTTCCGGCCGGGCGACTTGCTCCGTTTTCCAGTCGTGGTGCAGGGTGAGGGCCAGGTCCTGGCGGGGCCGGTTGGTACCGATGATTTTGGCCAGCGTCATGCCATCCGCAATGCTGGCTGAAATCCGGTAGCTTTTTTCCTCCAGGGGAAAGGTGGTGAAGCCGGCGGCCAGCAAGGTGTCGAGGATGGTTGCTGCGGCGAGGAGGCCTGCCCTGACGGTCCAGTGGTGGTCGGTACGGAAATAGAGGTCGGAAGCAGAGGCACTGAGGAAAAGGCTGTCAAATCTTTCCGGAGCATCGGGGCGCGGCCGCAGGTGCAAGGGCGGGTGGGTCAGGGCATAGTTGCGCAGTGGCGTATGCAGGTCGATGTAGGCTAAGCCCGTGCCCGCCAGGGCGGTGTAGAGTTGGCGGACGGCGTATTCCTGGTTAAGGGGCCGGACGTGGTCCGGCAGGAACTCCGGATAGATGTGGTGCTTAAGCGGGGCGATGGCCAGGTAGTACTTGCCCCCCCTGGCCTCGATGCTGTCCCTGCGGGCCAGCAGCTCCTGGGTCACTTCACGCAATTCCGCCGGGGTGAAGCGGCGTTTGCCGCGGTAAATGTCGAGTTGGAGGCCTCCTTTAAACAGCCACCCATCTTCGCCTAAGACAACCAGATCGGGTAGGGGGGAGCGGGCGTTGGTGATTTGCTGTAGCCGGGCATTGAAACGTTGAAAAAAGCCTTTCCAGGGAAAGTTGTCGTTGAACCAGGGCTCTGCCTCGCGCGGAAAAGCGTCGAGGTAATCAAGTCGGAGAACGGGCGTTTTCACTGCTGCTTTGTTCTCAAAACCCTGCACCTGCGTCCCCGCCCCCCAAAAGAAGGCGTCCGCCCAGGCCAGGGTAAGCAGGAGGGCGAAAGCAAGCGGTAAGCCGTAGCGGAAGGTGGAGGACATCAGAAGCGGAAGTAGATGAAGGGATTGAGGTTGTTGTTGACGAGGGCGTTGAGGCAGAGTAGGAAAAGGAGGAGGAGGAATAGTATTTTGGTGATGGCCAGGAGTTGTTGAGCTATTTGCGGTACATGTACAGATGTACCGAAACTCCCCTTCCTACCCCACCAATCCCACCCCATTCCCACCGCCACCAGACTCACCACCGTCAGCTCCGTATTCCAGTAAAAGCCCCAGTCAAAGGCCACCGTCTCCCCGTTTAGTCCGAACATGGCCAGGTAATAATGGCCCGCCAGGGTGGCGGATTCCGTCCGGAAAAGAACCCAGCCCAAGAGTACCACCAGAAAGGCGTACCCGACGTGCTGCCCGGGCCACCAGCGCTGGCGCTCCAGGACGATGAACAGGCCGTGCCACAACCCCCAGAGTACAAAGGCCCAGGCTGCCCCGTGCCAGAACCCCGTCGCCAGAAATACCAGGAGAAGGTTACGTCCCGTCTGCCAGGCCGTGCCGCGGCTGCCGCCCAGCGGCACGTACAGGTAGTCCCGGAACCAGGCCCCCAGCGTGATGTGCCAACGCCGCCAGAATTCGCGGATGCTTTTGCTGGCGTAGGGGTAGTCGAAATTCTCGGGCAGCCGGAAGCCGAACAATAAGCCCAGCCCGATGGCCATGTCGGAATAGCCACTGAAGTCGTAATAAATCTGGCCGGCGTACAGCAGGGCGCCCGCCCAGGCGGTAAAGGCATCCATGGTCCCGAACTCAAGAGCAAAGATTTCGTCCCCCACCGTGGCCAGGGTATTGGCGATGAGGACTTTTTTAGCCAGTCCGATCAAAAAACGCCGGAGCCCCTCAGCGGTCTTTTCCCAGCTGCGGGTTCGCTGCCGGATTTGCTGGTCCATATCCTGATAGCGAACGATGGGCCCGGCGATCAGCTGGGGAAAAAAAGAAATGTACAGCCCGAGCCGGAAAGGATTGCGCTGGGGGAGGGTCGTTTTCCGGTAGGTAT
>JAUIIF010000638.1 GCA_030431945.1 Bacteroidia bacterium
ACGTTCGGACACCGCGCTAGTTCCGCAATGTCCTTGCGCCAGCCTGCGTAGACCTCATCCGCTTTGCCGCCGTAGGCGCCTACTCCCAGGGGACCGCCGAAATGGTTGAGGATTATGGTCGTTTCGGGGAAGGCGCGCGCCAAGTCCGTGACCTTGGGAATCTGCGGGTGGAAGCACCAGCCCTCGAAGGTCAGGCCGTTCACCAGCACGAGGTCGGCCCGGGAAACCAGCTGTACATCCGCCGGCGTCGGTTCATAAATGTGGGGGTCGCCACCGATCGGGACCACGGAGGCTACCCGCACGTTTCCGCCGGCCACCATCTCCGTCATGTCCGCAAAAATAGACGCGGAAGTAACGACCAGGGGCAGGGAGGCTTCCCCGGCAGGAGCGGCCACTTCTTCCTGGGCGCGGCCGCGGGTGCAGAGTAACGACAAAAGGAGCAGGGCAAGCAGAAAGCGCATAGCGAGGGGGTATATCTGTACACTACTGGACCTTTTTTGGCCCCCTCTCCGCTGAGCCACTGGGCGAAGCGAGTTGGAGAGAGGTAAAACCGTAAAATGGCCGGCAGTGTGGTATTTCAGACAAAGTTAGACTAATCTAACTTTTGACCAAGAAATTTGTTTTTCCCGCACCATAACTTTGTCCGCACCCGCGGCCGCGCCCGGAAAAAGCCCGTACCGGTTTGCTCAGGGCCATTTTCGCAATTCCGGTACAACCTAGAGCGGCAACAGGTGTTATCAGGAAACGCCCGGTAACCACCCACGCTAACGATGAGCAGTAAGGACAAGAAAAAAGTTGACCTCCCCGAGGAGCTAACCTCTGGCTACGGCCAGACCCAAACCGAAACGCTTGCCGTTGCGCACAAACAGGAATCCTTGTTTATCGGCATTCCGCGCGAGACGACGCTCCAGGAAAAACGGGTGGCTCTAGTGCCCAGCGGCGTCGCTAACCTGGCGAGCCGTGGCCACCGGGTATTGATCGAGACCAACGCCGGGCTGCCCAGCAACTTTACCGACCATGCCTTCAGCGAAAGCGGCGGCGAGATTGCCTACTCCGCGCAGGAAGTGTACCGCAAAGCCAAGGTTATCCTGAAGGTGGCACCGCCCACCCTGGCGGAGATCGACATGATGCAGCCGGGGACCATCCTCATCAGCCCGCTGCAACTGCCGACCATCAGCGCCGAGTACCTCTTCCGGCTGAAAAACAAACGGGTGATTGCCCTGGCCATGGAGTACATGCAAGACGAGGAGGGGTCTTTCCCCATCGTCCGCATCATGAGCGAAATGGCCGGCATTTCCGCCATCCAGACGGCGGCAGAATTACTGTCTTCTTCCCGGGGTGGCCCCGGGGTCTTGCTGGGGGGTGTGTCGGGCGTACCCAGCGCCAAGGTCGTTATTCTGGGCGGCGGTATCGTGGCGGAATACGCCACGCGTGCGGCCCTGGGCATGGGCGCCGAAGTCCGTATTTTCGACGATAACATCCACAAGCTGATGCGCCTGCAAAACAGTGTCGGCCGGCAACTCTACACGAGTGCGATCAACCCCCTGTACCTGCGGCGGGAGCTGGTGGATGCCGACGTGGCCATCGGGGCCATCCACGCCGAACACGGGCGTGCACCGATCGTCGTGAGCGAAGAAATGGTGAGCCAGATGCGCCCCGGCTCCGTCATTATCGACGTCAGTATTGACCAGGGCGGCTGTTTTGCCACCAGTGAGCTGACAAGCCTGGATAAGCCCACCTTCCGGAAGCATGACGTGATCCATTACTGCGTCCCGAACCTGGCCAGCCGCGTTGGGCGGACGGCGAGTATTGCGGTAAGCAACGTGCTGGTCCCCATGCTGCTGCGGGCGGACGGCGCCCGGTCTTTCGAGCACTTCATCCTCCGTAATGCCGGCCTCCGGCACGGAGTGTACACCTTCCGTGGCTGCCTGACCAACCCCTACCTCGGCAAACGCTTCGAGATGCGGAGTACGGATATCGATCTGCTGATGACGAGCGGACTGTAAGTTCGTTCGCCCCCCCGCACCGCGGGCTCGCCGGCAATCCCCCTGGCTGTACGGCAAGGCAATCACCAGAAGGCATTGTTCGTCGGCTTGCGCCGTGGCGATGGGCCCGCGTGAGCTAACGCCAGGAGCAGACTCATCCGTCGCGAGCGTTTGCAATCCCCCTGGCTGCACGAAGAAAGGACCTGAATACTAACGGACTTATCCCTATCTTGACCCGTTGAGAACCCACCAGTATGAACGACTTTTTCAATCTTCTCGGAGATTTTTTCCAGAACCGCCCACTTACGAACGAGGAGCAGATCCTGTTGGGCATCCTTGCCCTGTTGATTTTTACCCTGGGCGTGATCATCGGCTGGATTGTGCAGGGCAGCAAAACCCGGCGGTACCGTAAAGAATTGTTGCTCCTGCGCAAGGACCGCGACGAATACGAAGTAAGGTACCGGACCACGGAAACCAAGCAAAAGGCCCTGGCGAAGGAGCTGGAGGCCATGAGCCGGGAAAAAGTGGACGCGCTGGACCGGATTCAGGCGCTGGAAAATGAGCTGACGCAACGCGACGCCAGCCTGCTCCAGCTGCAACGGGAAAAAGAAGAACTCAGCGCGACGAACCAGAGCTATGCCGGTACGATCGAGTCCCTCAACGACCAGGTGATCGGCCTGAAAACGCAGAATGAACAACTGACCACCAGCGCTACGGCAACGCCCCGGGGGGGCACGACGGGCGCGGACGCGGGTGCCGGCGGCGGATCGGGAAGCAACGAAAGCCTCAATGCGTACATCCTTGCTTCAGAAACCCGTTTTCAACAGCTGGAGCAACGGCTGGCGACGCTAACCACTGAAAATGCAGAACTGCGGAGTGTGGCCACCCCGGCCAACCCTTACACGCCGCACCAGCCGGTGATGGACCCGAACCTGCCGACGGCGGCCAGTACGCCCCCCTCCGGCGAGCCCCTCG
>JAUIIF010000639.1 GCA_030431945.1 Bacteroidia bacterium
GAAGCTAAGGCTTCGCCTACGTTTTTTGCCTCATCAGCAACCACGCTAGCTACGCGCTAATTGTCCCAAACCACTCCGGCTTAGGTATAGTAACCTGAGTCAGTTTAACCTTGGACAAAGGTGCCAACCGAATATATTCTACCTGGCCCAGCACCACTAAGTACCTTAACATAGTTTAATTTCAGGCACCAGAGCTTAACGGTATTTAACGTCATGGCCTGACGAGGGGCAAGCAGTAAATCAGTTTTACCCTGTTCCTTATCCCTGATGAGCGGAAGCCCATAATTTATTTTGCCCGCTTATTGTACCACTCCGGCTTAGGTATACTTACCTTTTACCGATGAAAATCGTAATTGCCCCCGACAAATTCAAAGGAACCCTCTCCGCAGCCAAAGTCGCTGCCGCCATTGCCCGCGTGGCTGAAAAAAAGTTTCCCGGAGCGACGATTGTACAGCAACCCCTCGCGGATGGCGGAGAAGGAAGTTTGGAATTGCTGGCCGATTTACTCTCCTTAAAGTGGCACCGGTTGGAAGTTACCGGCCCTTTGCGACGCCCCGTGACGGCAGGCTATTTGTTGGGGGAGGGAAAAGCGTTTATTGAAATAGCCCAGGCCGCCGGACTGCAACACGTACCCGGGCCCCGCAGAAACCCACGTAACACCACGACAATCGGCGTGGGCATGCTGATTGATGACGCCATTGCCAGAGGGGCAAAGGACATCTACCTCTTCCTTGGCGGCAGTGCCACGAATGACGGTGGCGCCGGCATGGCCGCTGCCCTGGGGTACCGCTTTTTCGGCGATGCTGCGCAGGATTTCGTTCCCATGGGAGATTCCCTGGAATGGATCGTGAAAATTGACCGCTCAAAAGTACTTGCCGGTCTGACCGACGTTCGCTTTACGGCGGTGTGTGATGTTGATAATCCCCTGCTCGGCCCCCGGGGGGCAACGTATACCTATGCCCTCCAAAAAGGGGCAACTGATCAGGATTTACCAGAACTGGAGCGAAATATGGTCCATTTCGCCCAACGGATACAGGACTGGCTGGAAGTTGATGTACGTACGGTGGCCGGAGCAGGCGCTGCCGGCGGGCTGGGAGCCGGATGTCTGGCGTTCTTAAACGCCCGCCTCCGCCCCGGAATAGACGTGCTGATGGAGGCTGTTGGATTTTCAACCATGCTTGCTGATGCCGACCTGGTCATCACCGGCGAGGGTAAGATTGATGGGCAAACCCTGCACGGTAAAGTCGTCAGTGGGGTAGCGCGCGCCGCGCGCGCCGCCGGCGTACCCAAGGTAATCGCTTTCTGCGGACGCCAGGAAATCACGCCCGCTGACCGGCGGGCCCTCGGCCTGGATGAAGTCCACGCCTTGTTAGACCTTTCTTCCATGACACTGTCCCAGGCCCTGTACCAAACAGAAGACGCGCTGGAGTGGCTGGCTTCCCTGCGGCTGAAGGAAAGAAAATGATTGTCAAGCGCTCCTGCCTCCGCTATTACAAGCAGTCAGCTATTTTCCGTAACCTTGACCGTTCACCTCACTACCGTCCACTACACTACTTGCTGTGACTACCCAACGCATTGGCCTTTTCCTCGGCCCTCTTCTGTTTACCCTGCTGTTGTTGTTCTTTGCGCCGGAAGGCCTGCCGTTTACGGGGGTGGCGGTGTTGGCGGTAACGCTCTGGATGGCCGTTTGGTGGACCACCGAAGCCATCCCGATTGCCGTTACTTCCATGTTGCCCATTATCCTGTTTCCGCTTACCGGTGTTTTACCATCCGCCGAGGCTTGTGCACCCTACGGCCACTACATCGTTATCCTCTTCATCGGCGGCTTTATTGTAGCCATGGCCGTAGAGCGCTGGGGCCTGCACCGGCGCATCGCCCTGGCCACCATCAGCCTCATCGGTTCCAATCAACGCATGATTATTCTGGGGTCCATGTTAGCGACGGCTTTTCTGTCCATGTGGATTTCCAATACGGCGACGTCCGTCATGATGTTGCCCATCGCCATGGCCATTGCCAAGCAGCTGGCGGATGACCCCAGAACAAAGGAGGACGAGAATGCCATATTCGGTAAGGCCCTGATGCTGGCTATCGCTTACTCCGCGTCCATCGGGGGCATGGCCAGCCTGGTGGGAACGCCCGTGAACGGGGTCTTACTCGGGCAGGCAGAAACGGTTTTCGGGGTCCAGATCAGCTTTATGGACTGGCTCCAGATCGGTTTCCCGATCTCCCTGATTCTTCTGTTTATTTGCTGGTGGTACCTGACCCGGATCGCCTTTAAATTTCCCCCTAATCCTTTTGAAGACGGGCAGCAGGAAGTAGCCAGGTTGAAGGCAGCTCAGGGTCCCATCACGCGGGAGGAAGTAAAAGTACTAATCGTCTTTGCTGCAACGGCCTTCGCCTGGATTTTCCGGAAAAGCCTGCTTGCCCCCCTCGTGCCCGGCATCAATGACACCGTAATCGCGATGGTGGGGGCCACCCTCCTTTTCCTGATTCCGGGCAAGGAAAAAGGAACGAGTTTACTCACCTGGCGGGAAGCGGTGAAATTGCCGTGGGACGTGGTACTCCTCCTGGGCGGTGGCTTCGCCCTGGCGGCAGGTTTTGACGCCGGAGGACTTAAGGAGTACATTGCCGCCAACCTCAGTGTCAACGAAACCATCGGCCTGCTGGTGATTACGCTGGCCGTAGTGACTTCCGTCAACTTCCTGACCGAAATCACCAGTAACGTCGCCACTACTTCCATGTTGCTGCCAGTCCTGGCCGTGGCCGCCGGACCGCTGGGCGTCAGCCCGGCCGCCTTAATGGTGCCGGCCACCCTGGCAGCCACCTGTGCCTTCATGCTCCCGGTAGCGACCCCGCCCAACGCGGTGGTCTTCGGCTCCGGCTACCTCACCATCCCGGATATGGCCAGGGCCGGTTTCCGGATGAACATCATCTCCATCGTGATCATCACCCTGGTATG
>JAUIIF010000640.1 GCA_030431945.1 Bacteroidia bacterium
GCCCCGGAAACCTGCTGCCGACTCAGGCGGAAAGCATTAAAACCAAGGTGCCACCACAACAGGCCGAGCAACACCACCACCAGAGGAAAACCGAACAGGAACCAACGATCAAAGGGAATTTCGTAATCATAAATTTCCTTTACCCCCTGCACCAGAATGAGGTTTGTGGGCGTACCGACAATGGTCGCCATGCCCCCAATGGACGCTGCAAAGGCAATACTGAGCACCAGGGCCTTCCCAAAACCATGCTCTTCACCGGTCGCCGATAACCGACTCAGCTGCCCGATAATGGACAGCGCAATGGGCAACATCATCAGCGTCGTTGCCGTATTGGATATCCACATCGACAACCCGCCGGTGGCAATGATGAAGCCCAGCAGAATTTGCCGTTCGTTCGTGCCGGCATATCGAATTACGTTCAGGGCAATACGCTTGTGGAGATCCCACTTTTCCATGGCCAGGGCAATGATAAAGCCCCCCACAAAAAGAAAAATGATGGGGTTGGCGTAAAAATCGGCCACCAGTTTCACCGGTTGGACGCCCAGGAGGGGGAAAAGTACCAGGGGCAGCAGCGACGTCATCGCAATGGGAATGGCTTCAGAGAGCCACCAGGTTACCAGCCAGCAGGTGGAAGCCAGCACGGCCCGGGCAGCAGGCGGCATTCCGGCCGGTGCCGGCAACAGCATTACGAGCAGGAACAAGCATGGACCGAGGTAAGCGAAAACATTTTCGGGCGGGCGGAGCAGCCGCATGGCGGGAACAGATTTGCCCCTCAAGTTAGGGTTAAACAGAGAATATAAAGCCGGGCGCGGCCGCAGGTGCCGGGTAAGGGCATCGTGCCGGCAAGCCAGGCCCGCCATTTTGCGGGCTGCCTGCATCTGACGTACAGGAAAACACGGGATGCTCCCTCCGTAGGAAAGGCCGGGGAGCGGGGGCAGCGAATAGCCAATACCTGATTTGATGTCCGTAACCCTTCCCCATTAATTTCACCGATACCTCCATCAGCGATGCTCCTGTTTTTTTACTCGTTATTGCTCTGGTCAATGCCTTGCTCCCCTTCCCCTGAACTCCCCGCTGGCGAATACCTCGGCTATTTCCAACTTTCCGGAACAACGGAGGTCATCCGGGTAACGCACCGCCATGATTCGATCCTGGTTACATTGCCCGACCTGGCTCCCGCTGCAACCTTGCTCGCAGAGAAGAAAGCCAATGCATTATTTTTTCAGCACCGCCACGTTCGCTGGCAATTAATAATCGATCAGCTACAGCAGGACCTTATTACCGGTACGCTCGCAAAAGGCAGCGATATTGGTCGCCTCTGGTTATACCCATTAGCCGCCAAACAGGCGCTGGATACCGCACCGTTCGAGCATAATTTTGTCCTGCCGGGTGGTAAGGTAATCAGTATTTGGGCCCAACGGGATCACTTGCGAATCCATTCTCCCGTTTCCGGACGCGTCAGCCGTTTATACAACACCGACGGCCGGCAGTTTATCTCTGACGCCGGAGAAGTGATCAGCTTCACCGAATTGCGGGAAGAGAAATACCAACAGCTCCAGTACCAATACCTGACCGGGATTGCACAGCCGGCAATCGCCGTTTCACCCCATACGGTACAAAAGAGGGAAATGGTGATCCTGGGTGATACGGTAGGCCTCTCCCTTTACCTGCCGGGCGGCAAAGGCCCCTTCCCGGCCTGTATCATCCCCATGGGTGCTGCGAATTATGAGCGGTGGATCTACGCCCTCGAGGCACGTTTACTGGCCGCCCACGGCATTGCCACCCTAATTTACGACAACTATGGCTCGGGGCAATCGGGGGGATCGCTCCCCGATAAAACATTTGCGGACAAACGGGACCAGCTGGTCGCGCTGCATACCTGGCTGGCACGCCAGCCCGCCATAAAACCGGGGGGCATCGGCTTCCGCGGTGGAAGCCAGGGGGGAAGGTTATCGCTAATGGCCGCCGCCGCCGTACCAGGCAGTGCCTTTGTCGTGGCGCTTTCAGCACCAATGGAAACACGCCTCGACCAACAGCTCTACGCCCTTTCGACCCACCACCGGCAGCAAGGCTTCCCGGAGGAAAGTATTGCCCGCAACACGGAAGTCTGGCGCCGGTACTTCAGGGCAGTTGCGGATGAGAAAGCCGACCCCACCCTGGATGCCGCACGTAGTGCCCTGCAGCAGGCCCACCCAACTATGTACCTGCCGCCACCAATCGGCGACGAAGTCCCTACCCTCCCCTGGGCAGCCGACCTTACCGATGAAGGTTCCAGCTACTTGCCCGCGGTTAACTGCCCGGTACTGGCCCTGTACGGAACGGAAGACGACCGGGTTCCTCCGTTCCGCAGTGCCCGGATATTACGGGAAGGGTTGAGCCGGGCGGGTAAGGCACCTCCCAGTATCCTGTTCTACCCCGGGGCCAGCCACGCCCTGCAGCTAAGTGGCCAGCGCATGGTTCCCGGGCTGTTTATGGATCAGATTAATTTCATCCGGGAAGTTACTGACTAACGCCGCAGGACCAACTCCACCCGCCGGTTGCGCGCACGGCCTTCATCCGTCGTATTGGGTGCTTTCGGTGCCAGGAAGGCCACGCCGTCCGGGAGGAGTCGGCCCCTGGCAACTTGATGTTGCTCCTCCAGTTCTTTTACCACCGCGGTGGCCCGGTCCATACTCAGTTTGCGGTTATAGCTCAAGCTGCCCGTCATGTCCGTATGCCCGACAACAAATAATTGCACCTGCGGCCGCGCCCGTAAAAATGCGGCAATTTGCCCGATGGTTCCGGCTGATTCCGGAAGGAGGCTGGCGGAGTCAACCGCGAATAAAATGCCGTAGATGCTGACACTTCCTTTTGCTTCCAGCTCACTCGCCAGGTAGTCTGGATCGATACTTACTTTTCCCAGTTCTGCGTCCTTCGTTTCCAGGATGTCCACCAAAAAATTCACCAGCTTGTCGCTG
>JAUIIF010000641.1 GCA_030431945.1 Bacteroidia bacterium
CCCGAAGGCAATGGTGGCACAAACGATCAGGGTTTTATCGTTGATGAAATCCGATTGCACCTTGGCCCGCCGTTCCCCCGACAAGCCGGCGTGGTACGCCTCGGCGTCGTACCCGGCCTCCCTGAGTTTTTCGGAGAGTTGTTCCGTCTGCTTACGGCTCAGGCAGTAGACGATGCCCGCCTCGTCCGGTCGCTCCCGCAGAAAATTGATGATCTGCTCCCGGCGTTTCTGGCCGGGGCGGACGGCCAGGCTCAGGTTAGGCCGGTTGAAGCTGGAGATGTGCTGCGGGGCACTACCGATGCCCAGTTGTTCGGCCATGTCCTTGCGGGTCAGGCGGTCCGCCGTCGCCGTCAGCGCCAGGATCGGCACGTCCGGAAAGACCTGCTTCAGGCTTTTCAGCTGGGTGTATTCCGGCCGGAAGTCATGGCCCCAGGCGGAGATACAGTGCGCCTCATCGATGGCAAACAGGCAAATGCGACGACGCTTCAGGAACGTGAAGAAGCCGGCGGAGACCAATTTTTCCGGGCTTACGTACAGGAGGTGTAGCTCCCCGTTTTCAAAAGCTGTTTCTACCTGCAGGCTGTCCGCACCGGACTGACTGGAATTCAGGTAAGCGGCCCGGATACCAACGGCGTTCAGGCCGTCTACCTGGTCCTTCATCAGGGAAATCAGGGGACTGACGACTACGACCGTTCCGTTCATGGTTACGGCCGGAATCTGGAAACACATGGACTTACCCCCACCCGTCGGCATGAGTACGATGCCGTCTTCGCCCCGAAAGACCCCTTCAATGATCTGTAGTTGCAGGGGGCGAAAATCATCGTACCCGAAGTATTTTTTTAAAGCCGTGCGGGCAAGTGCTGGGGTCATGAAGTGGTGGTACTGCTGCTGTTAACGCAAATATGTTCAAAATAATCAACACAAGCACGATTTGTTAGTAAAAATGTTTTTATCCTGGCCTGAGCTAATGTCAGGTCCGGCCGGTCAATCGTAAAAAACCTTCGCGAACCGGTAGTCGGTCCCAGATTTTCCGGGGAAAATCTTGGCAGCCTCCCTTCCCCTTCCTTAACTTTGGGGTAACAATGGCAGATCGCAAATTCAAACGGCAGATTGCCCGTCTGGAAAGGGCCGGCAACGATGATTTTCTCCTGATTCTTACGGGAGGAGCCGGGGCATTTGCTACCCATGAATTGCACCATTTACTGCGCCGGATCAAGGTAAAAACCCGTAAAGTCAGTAAGCTGCGGGAAAACATGCTGAAAATCGCGCTTTGCATCCCCTTTCTGATGTTTGCCGCCTGTGCTGCCGCCATGGTCAGCCTGCGGGGTCTTGTCGCCGTCTTCCTCTTCGCCATTCCCGTTTGCCTGTTGCTCATGGTGGCCGCCCAGCTGCACGCCGGAAAAAGCTTCAGCTGCTACGACCGGGCCAAACGGCTGCGCTGCATCATCCAGCAGGAGCTGGAACGAAGAAGGAATGGATCGGTGGTATGATCGTAGCTGGTGTGGCGCGATTGGTTTTTCGCCGTAGGTATCACGCGATTTTTCCCTCCCTGTACATATCAACAAATACAAGTCGGAATTACGCAGCTTGCTGACGATGAATTATCGAAGGATAGATGAAGTTTCTTTGTATTTGCCCCAAGCCACTTCCTAATTGGTATATCTTATCTGTGGCCCACTGAGCTACGGGCACCAATTCACTTGTCACCCAATACCCTATCATGCGCCTCCTCCTGTTCCTTTTCCTGCTGCTCAATACTTCGCTATTCGCCCAGCGGGAACTCTCCGGCATAGTAGTTGATGCCGCCGACGGTAAGCCACTTTCTTTCGTCCATGTCTTCCTGAAAACTGACCAGCAATATGGCGTCATCACTAACGAGCGGGGCGAATACCGGCTGTCACTCGACAGTACTCAACTTAATGACCAGCTGGTATTCAGCCTGATGAGCTACCAGACCCATTTCTTACGACTAAGTGAGTTGCCCGCCAACCAGACGACTTACAACCTGCAAATGGAAACGGCATTTCTGGAACTGGCCGAAATAGTGGTGATCTCGGACCTTGGCCTGCGCGCCATCGTGCAAAAAACGCTGGACAATATTCCGAATATCTACGGTACAAAAGACTACCTGCTGAAAACCTATTCCAGAGAATACAACATCAATAACGGTGAATACTCGCAGCTGATCGAAGCAATGCTGACCATCCGCGACCAACCCTATAGCGACCCCCAAAATGACCTGAAAGTATGGATCGATGAATTCCGCCTTTCCGATTATCTGGGCGAAGAAAACGACCGTTTTCAAAGCCGTAAAGCAAAGCAGATTTCCCTCCTGAATGGCTACCAATCATTCACAAACGCTGCCCGGTATCAGCAAATTCACTGGATCGCCAGTATTGCCGACAGCGTCGCCACCCTTACGTATCAAAACCGGGGAGAATACCTCGCTGGACAGGACACCCTGATCCGTATCGGCTACGAAGCCGTGTTCAAAAAACCGGGAATAGATAAAAGACTTCTCAGGGAATTGCGGCAATTTTTCCAGGGAGAAGTGTTGATTAACCGCTCGGAATACGCCATGCTACGTAACACCGTGGGCGATATCGAACGGGGGCATTACAGCGACGTTACCTACCAAAAAATCGGCAGTAAATATTATCTGCAACAAATGATTACGGATGGTAGCTACCGCTTTGATTCCCTCACCAACCAGAAGGTATATAACAAGCTTCTGTACGTAACCGACGTCATCACCGATCCGAAAGCCATCAGAGCCTATCGAAAAGGCACTTCCCTCAGGACGGAAGCCCTGATCGAAGATATTCGCACCCCCTACCGACCCGTTTTTTGGGAAACCAATCCGGTACTGATCCTGTTACCAGCGCCGGAGGCGCTGGAAGAGGGACTTTCCCGTATCCGTAGCATGGAAGCACAGTTTCGGGAGAAC
>JAUIIF010000642.1 GCA_030431945.1 Bacteroidia bacterium
ATGGTAACGCAGCCTTTCTGACCAGGCAGGCAGCGCTCAACTGGCCAGTTGCCGCAGAATTTTCTGCCCCCGGCTCCGAAACCCCGGGGTGGTTCCTTCCGCGATCGTCAGCTCAATAATACCGGACAGCTCCTCCTTTAGTTCCGGATACAGCTTACAGAAATTAGCCGCGACGGTCATGGAAAACACCCGGATGGCAACGGCGATGAGCGGACTTTCCGTCAGGCGAAAAGCAAGATCCAGTAAGGGGCCCTGGTTAGCGGCAGCGACTGCCGCAAGGGGCAACTCGGAAAAATAGCGCATCACGTTGCGGCGCACGGCATCGTGCCTGCCCGCTTCCGCCGCCTCGATCATGGCCGCATGCCAGGGGCGTAGCCAGTCCGGGCGCTGCCGGCCAAGATCTCCGACGACCATTGCGGCCCGTTGAGACACCCGGTACTCTTCCCCCAAAAAAGCAGCCATCAACTCCGCCACGTTTGCCTCATCCCGCAAAACATCCGCGAGGATAAGGTCAGCGTTCTCCCGGGAGTGGGCAACAAGCAGCTGTTCGGAGTAATTCATGACGGCATATTTTCACTGACAGCACAAAATAATTCACCAGAAGGCAGTATCAAAATCAACGGCAATGCCCCACCTTAAGGAATTACCGGCTCGCTCGTCGGCCGCCGCGCGATCACTTTACTGGCTGAACTTAAGGCCACCTTGCCCGCCACGTCCGTAAATACGACCAAATAAAAAGCCTCCTCTCTGATCATCAGAGAAGAGGCTTTTCCATTCATAACCCTTAAAATGGCGATTAGCCCAGGCCCTGAATGTGCTTGGCCAGACCAGACTTCAGGTTGGCAGCTTTATTGGGGTGGAAGAGATTACGCTTAGCCAGGCGGTCGATCATGCTGAACAGGCGTGGAAGTTGCTTTTCGGCTTCTCCTCTGTCTTCCATCTCGCGCAGCTTCTTAATGGCCGTACGAGTGGATTTCTTGTAATAACGGTTGTGAAGACGCTTCTTTTCGTCTTGACGGATGCGCTTTTTTGCGGACTTATGATGTGCCATTTTCTTCTATTTTTAGCTTTGAGGGCTTGAATCGGTCCGCAAAGGTACTGCTTTTTGCGAAAGTGAAAAAGTTTTTTTGTCTCCGTGCCCGTTTAAACACAGCAGGCGCGGACGCTGGTGCCGGGAAATTACTGCGGAGCAAAGGAATCAGTACCGGGTCGGCAGCCACAGCACCGAAATTACGGCCTCCCACAAAAAAAAGTGGTCGGCAGTAGAAAATTGTGCCCACCCTCAAATTTCCCCTATTTAGCCTGGAAAACATTGGTCTTTAACCATCTTTTCTTCCCCCTCTTTACCGTTAAAGCCCCGTTAAAGACGGCCGTCGGACAGTTTTAGTTTGGGATTGTCGCCAGGATCAGCTTATCTTTGAGTCATCACCGTTAAATACGGTTATCATCATCCCTCCAAATTAAAAGCGACTTCTATAGACCAACGTCTACACTAAATCAACCGGAATAGTACGGTATATCCTCCGGGAATAATCCCAAGTTTAGTTTAACACGTTAGTCACATGGACTTCAAGTCGCTGAATGATCAAGAATTGATCACCCAATACCTTTCTGGCGAAGATCGCGCGTTCGAGGAACTCCTCGGCCGCCACCAACAAAAGATCTACACCAGCATCTACCTCTTCACGAAAGACCACAGCCAGGCTGAGGACATTTTCCAGGAGGTTTTCATCAAAATTATCGATACGCTCCGCCGGGGCAAGTACAACCACGAAGGTAAGTTCCTGCAGTGGGCCATGCGCATCAGCTACAATATGTGCGTGGACTCTTTCCGTCGTCACAAGCGCCGCCCTCAGGTCGGCCAGACGGAAACCTTCAACATCTTCGATGTCCTTCAGAGCCCCGAACGGAATGCAGAAGCTGATATGATCCGCAGCCAGACCCACGACAAAGTTCGTCGCCTGGTGGATGCACTCCCCCCGGAACAGCGGGAGGTGGTGATCCTGCGCCATTACGCTGACATGAGCTTCAAGGAAATTGCCAAGCTTACCCGCGTTTCCATTAATACGGCCCTCGGTCGTATGCGCTACGCCCTGATCAATATGCGCAAGATGATCGACGAAAAGCAGATTGCGCTGCAGTAAGATATACTCGCTCCGGCGGGCGCGGCAACGCCCGCCGGAGTTCTCTTTTCCACAGTAGCTGGTTGCACCCAGAAACTGCCGGACCTTGATCCCTGCCTCCCATTATTATCTTTCCATTTTCCTTGGGTTAACCGGAGGGGCTGGCAGGGGACCAAAAGTAAAGCTCCCGTTCACACTGTGGACGGGAGCTTTTTTATTCTCTTCCCACTCCCCTACTCCGCACTGCGGGTTTCCCTGATCCACCGGCCTACGTAATCCGACACTTCCGGTACCGACGCCAGCGCCAAGTGATTTCCATCGGTATAGAGAAATTGGGCGTTAAGGGGGAACATATCTAAATACCCATCAACCAGCGGCAGCAGTTTTTCCATTCGTCGGTTGAAGTCAGGATCGAGCTGGCGGTCTATTTCCGCCATTTCCGGATGTACGGGAAGCCGTACGAGATAAACCTCGCCGTAACGGGATAAATAGGTTATCGTCTCCCGCAGGTATTCGTACCTGCTGGCAGAAAAACCGTACTGAGGAAGAACGTTCTCCCGGTAATCTTTCAGTTTTATTTCCCGGCGCCTGGTGCTGGCTGCCGGCGACATATCAACGGATACCTGCAGCCAGCCATTAGGCTGCAGCACTACGGGCCTGAGCTTAGGCATGAGTATCTGGTAGTACCTGCCCCCCAGGTTGTTTTTCAGGTACGTGAAATTGGGGTTCGTGGTTACGTTGAGCGTGTTGCCCAGGCATAACTTTTCTTCAGGAAAGGGAAGGCTGTCTTGCTGTACTTCCCGATCAGCCGAAATACTGTA
>JAUIIF010000643.1 GCA_030431945.1 Bacteroidia bacterium
CACAATGCTTCTGCCCAGGGTTACCTCATCGGCATATTCCAGCTCGCCACCGAAAGAGACGCCGCGGGCGATGTTGCTTACGGTTACGTCTACCCCCTCCAGCTGTCGGTTAATGTAGAAGATGGTCGTATCGCCCTCGATGGTAGGACTGATGGCCATAATGATTTCCTGGGTATCCGGATTCTTGGCCCGCTCCACCAGGGTGTCAAGGTTAAGATCGGCCGGCCCTACGCCTTCAATGGGGGCAATGACGCCACCCAGTACGTGATAGAGCCCCCGGTACTGCTGGGTGTCCTCAATGGCCATTACATCACGAATAGATTCTACGACGCAGATGAGGGATTGATCCCGGCGGTTATCCCGACAAATGGAACAAAGGTGCTCATCCGAGAGATTGCCACAGTTGGTGCAGTGCTGAATGTTTTCGCGCATCGAGGCAACCGCGCGCGCAAAATGGACACTGTCCTCCGCTGGTTGTTGCACCAGGTGCAGAACCAGCCTGAGGGCCGTTTTCTTACCGATTCCGGGTAAAGAAGCGAAAGCATTCACGGCTTCTTCGATGAGCTTTGAGGAAAACTGCATAGTAGTAGGATCAGTTGGTTTGGTCGGTGATGATCACTTTTATGGTGGCCGCTTAGCCCTGAGAGGGGCACAAAAAAGCGGCCGTACTCACGCAAAGAAAGGTTTATTTGCAAGCAATCCCCAAAGAAAACAACAAACCCGGTACCTCCCGGTTTGTTATACCCATAAATAAGTGGCAAATTTGCCGCCTCATTAACTTACAGGATACCGCGGCCGCACCGCACACCCAAAAAAGATATCATGGCAGAGATTATTCGCATGCCCCGCATGAGCGACACGATGGAAGAAGGTAATATTGTGGACTGGCTGGTTGCCGAAGGTGACGAAGTAGAAGCCGGCCAGACCCTGGCCGAGGTGGAAACCGATAAAGCAACCATGGAGCTCGATTCCTACTTTGACGGCGTACTGTTGCACATCGCCGTAAAGGAAGGTGCTGTGCCCATCGATGGCGTTATTGCCGTCATCGGAGAGGAAGGCGAAGATTGGAAGGCCGCGCTGCAGGCTGCGGAAGGTGGCGCCGCCGCGGCACCAGCCCCCGCCAAGGAAGAAAAGGCCGCAGCCCCCGCTGCGGAGGAGGCACCAGCTCCGGCGGCCTCCGCTCCCGCTGCGGCACCAACAGAAAATACTGCTGACGACCGCATCAAGGCCAGTCCGCTGGCTAAAGCTATGGCGAAGGAGGCCGGGCTCGATATTACTACCATTTCCGGAAGCGGTGAAGGAGGCCGCATCGTTAAAGCCGACATTGAAAAGGCTAAGGCGGCCCCCGCAACGCCTGCTCCGGCAGCTGCCCCTGCACCTGCGGCCGCGCCCGCTGCTGCCCCTGCGCCTGCTGCCGCCCCGGCACCCAACGTGCCTGCTTTTGCGTTCAATGCCAGTGGTGACAACCATACGGATGTTCCCGTCAGCCAGATGCGGAAGGTGATTGCCCGCCGCCTTGGAGAATCGAAGTTTTCTGCGCCGCACTTCTACGTGACGGTGGAGATTGCCATGGATAAGGTCTGGGAATTCCGGAAGCGCCTGAACGAAGTGGCTCCCGTAAAAATCAGCTTTAACGACCTGGTCGTCAAAGCCTGTGCGGTGAACCTCCCGAAGCACCCTGCGATCAACAGCAGCTGGCTGGAGGATAAAATCCGCCAGAACCACGATGTCAACATCGGCGTGGCCGTGGCCATTCCTGACGGCCTCCTCGTGCCGGTGGTGCGCTACGCCAACATGAAGTCCCTGAGCCAGATCAATATGGAGGTGAAGGAACTCGCCGGGCGGGCCAAGAACAAGAAGCTCAGCCCGGAAGAAATGAGTGGCAACACCTTTACCATTTCCAACCTCGGCATGTTTGGTGTCGAAGAATTTACGGCCATCATCAATCCGCCGGATGCCTGCATCATGGCCATTGGTGGTATCCAGGATAAAGCCGTAGTCCGCAACGGAGAAGTGGTGCCCGGAAAAGTAATGAAGGTTACCCTGAGCTCAGACCACCGCGTGGTCGACGGTGCCTCCGCCGCCGCCTTCCTCAATGATGTAAAGGCCTGCCTGGAAGATCCGATCCGGTTGATGGTGTAGGGCCGGGTTACGGGTTGCGGGTTGCGGGGTGCGACGTTTTTCCCCTGCGGTCAGCTCCGTATCCATTACCTTGCCCAGCGCAAACCTTATTTTGGTACCGCCCGCCGAATTGCTTTGCTGCAGTCGGCGGGCGGTCCTGTTTAAAATTGATTGCTCATGCGTTTTCTGCTGTTGATAAGTCTGCTGTTGCTGTCCGTGCTGCACGCCCAGACGGTCCTGCCGCTCTACCCGGAGGGCATACCCTGTGCCAATGATCAGGAAGATGAGTGGGAGGACCATCCTGCTATGGGACGCATCATTACCCGTGTCCATACGCCGCAACTGGTGCATTTAGCTCCGGTGCCGCGGGTGGCAAGCGGCGCGGCGATAATGATCATTCCCGGCGGGGGCTATACCATCGAAGCCTGGGAGCTGGAAGGGGAGGACATTGCCCACCGTTTTCTGGCCGAGGGGTTACACGTCTTTATTTTGCAACACCGGCTGCCCCGCCACGAAGCGGCGGCTTGCCGCAGCCAGGTGGCGCTGGATGATGCGCGACGGGGTGTTCAGGTAATCCGGATGCTGGCCGATTCGCTGGGGTATGCTACTGATAAAATCGCCGTAATGGGCTTTTCTGCCGGCGGGCACCTGGCGGCCTCTGCGGCGGTACACCCCCTGGCGGCAGCGGCCAACTCCACGATTCCGGCGGAGCGGTTTTCCAGTCGGCCAGACCTGAGCCTGCCGATTTATCCCGTCCTGATCATGGAGGCATCCGAACACGCCCACCAAGGATCGATCATCTCCCTGCTCGGGGAGA
>JAUIIF010000644.1 GCA_030431945.1 Bacteroidia bacterium
GGCACCGCCTTTAATGTTTACAGCCGGCGTGATTCCATGTCGGTCTACTGTACGGAAGGGAAGGTCCGGGTAAGCTTTACCGGCAGCACTGATGAATACGTCCTCACCCCCGGCGAAGCCGTCAGCATCGACGCTGGCAAGCGGGTCAGCAGGCAAATCGGCGAAGTAAAGGAAAGCCTGGATTGGCTGGATAATCATTCCTTTTTCGTGAATCGCCCCCTGGAAGAAATCCTGGATGAGCTGGAGCGGCAGTACGACGTGATCGTTGAGCGGCCGGCGAGCATGGACGTCCGCAAAAAATACAACATAGAGTTCCCGCACGACGACTTACCCCAGGCCCTCAAAAACACCCTGACCCCCGCAAACATGACCTTTACGGTGGCGGGAAACACCGTTATTCCCCGTCCCCTCAACTAGTCGCATGCGTTGGTTATTCCTGCTGGTTTTACTGTTTCAGTTGCCCTGCCTTACCGGGCAGGCTCCCGCTGGTTTACGGCTGACGCAGGACTTTACCGACGTTGCGCTGCTGGACGCGATCACCCACCTGGAAAAACAGTTTGGCCTGCGCTTTTCTTTTCCCCGTGAGCCCGTGGAGCAAGCGACCGTGAACTGCCGCTTCGAGAATGCCGGATGGGAAACGATAAATCAATGTCTTTTCGCCGCCCATCACCTGGAGGCCGAACGGCTGAAGAACGGTTACGTCACCCTGCGACCGGTTTCCACCACGACGATCCGGGAATGGTCCCTGTGTTTACAAATTCAGGGAGACGACGGAAAGCCCCTCTCCTACGCCACCGTGGGCGTGCAGGCTTCGGGGCTGGGCGGCAACACGGATGAAAACGGCCGGTTTGCGGGAGCATTAAAAGCGGCAGCAACCGACAGCCTGGTGGTGCAGTACCTCGGCTATGAGCCCCAACGTCATTGTTTGCAGGACTTGCTACGGGAAAGCTGCCCGACCCTCCGCCTGGCCCCGGCGGCCTTCGAGCTCGCATCCGTGACGGTCGAAGAATACCTGGCGGACGGCATTACGGCGACGCCGGACGGGCGGCGGGTGACCTTCGACACCAGGAAAACGCCCCCGATTCCGGGCTTCGCCGGCACGGAAGTGTACCGGATGCTTTCCTTGCTGCCCGGCATCAACAATGCGGGAGAGACGGCCGGCGACCTCAACATCCGCGGCGGCAGCCGGGATCAGAACCTCATCCTCTGGGATGGCATTCCGATCTACACCTCCGGGCACTATTTCAGCATGATCTCCAACTTCAACGCGGCGCTGATTGATGAGGTAAACGTCTGGCGGGGCCCGGCAGAAGCAGGCTACGGCGGGCGGGTGTCCGGAGTGGTGCAGCTGACTACGGACCGGGAAGTGGTTACGAAACTTGCCGCCGGTGCGGAAGTCAATCTACTCGGTGCCAACCTGCACGCCAAAATTCCCGTGGTCCGTAACAAATCCGATGTTCACCTGGGCCTGACCTCCTCCATCGACGGCCTGATTCCCGGACCGACCTACCAAAGTTACCGGAAGCAGGTGTTTCAGGGGCAAGCCTTTGACCTGGTGCTGCGCGCCGATGAAGGCGCCCTGGACAAAACGGAAGCGTTCGATTTTACGGAGTTCAACGGCCGGTGGCAGTACAATTTTACGGACCGTCACCAGCTTACCCTTAGCGGCTTTACGCAACGGGACGACTTTAGTTACACCCTCTCGCAGGGGAACACCAACCGGTTTTTCTCCGAACGCCTCAGCACCCGCAACGCCGGCCTCAGCCTCAATTACCGCCAGACTTTTTCCGGCGGGCAGCAACTTACGGCCCAGGTGGCGGAGACGGCCTTCCGTAATCAGGGAGCCACCAGCTACCAGGAAAGACGGAACGAAGAAGCGGAGCAACGGCGCAGTGAGATTACCGAAACCTCCGTCCGTTTGCACTATGACTTTAAACCAGGGCAGCAGGGGCAATTCAAAACCGGGCTGCAGGCACAGCGGTACGGCTACCGGGTAGGTTTTGGCTTTCTCAACACCCTGGCCGACACGAGTGGCACCGAAAATATCGGCGATGAGGATGTGCGGGCCACGGCCCTTTTCGGCACCTATGTCTGGCAGCCCCCACAGCAGAAATTCCGGGCAGAAATAGGCCTGCGGCTACAGTACTACGAACCCGCCAATACCGTCTACGCCGAGCCCCGGCTTTCGGGAAGCCTCCGGCTGCACGATGATTGGTTGCTTAAAGCCGGCTACGGGGAAAACCACCAGTTCCCCGCCGAGATCATTTTCCTGAACCCCCAGCGGGTAAGTGCCACCATCCCGCTCTGGACCCTGGCGGACGGTGACCGGGTAAAGGTGCTGCACAGCAAAGAGGGCAGCATCGGCATCACCGGGCAGCCAAAGTCCTGGTTGTTTGAGGTTGAGGTCTATCACAAGCGGGTGGACGGCCTGTCCACCTTCGGCTCCAACGTACAGAACAACGGAATCGTGGCGGGCAATGCCCTTGCCAGTGGCCTGGATGTCCTGATCAAAAAACGTTGGAAAAAATGGCGGAGCTGGGCGATCTACTCCCTCAGTAAAACGGATTGGCGTTTTCCTTTCCGGGAAGATTCGTTGCGGTTAGGGTCGGAGTCAGACTACTTCCCGGCGGACAACGACCGGCGGCACCAGCTGCGGCTGGTCAATACTTACCAGCACAACAACTGGTCGTTTTCGGTAGGCTGGCGTATCCATTCAGGAAGCCGCTTTACGGCTCCGGGTGAAGCCCGGCTGCTGGCGCGGGGCGGCGGCCAGGATCCGCTGATTCGCCTGATCAGAGGCCCGAACAATGCCGAAACGCTGCCGGCGTTTCACCGGCTCGACCTCTCGGCTTTTTACGCTTTCGGGGCCACCGCCAGCCGGGGCCTCAAGGGGCGGGTGGGCGTATAGTTGCTCAATGTGT
>JAUIIF010000645.1 GCA_030431945.1 Bacteroidia bacterium
TCCCTGAGTTCTCCGAAGTATATTTCCGGCACATCATCCCGCTGCGTAGGGGAGACCTGAGCCCCGAGGAACAGCTGTTAGCCCTGAAGGCTTTCCTGACTTACCCGCTGATTCAGGAGATAGGCACCAACGTGCAGACCCGGTTTAGCGACGCAGACCTGGAAGGGCAGCGACAGCAACTGGAGGAAGCCCTGCGGTACTACAAGTTTTACCTGCCGGATGCGCCCCGGCCGGATACGCTCCTCACCTTTTTCTCCCAATTCGAGCTGGCGGCCGTGCTGTACGGTACCGGCGACCTGGCGGTTGGCCTCGACTTTTTTCTGGGGCCCGACTTCGATTACCACAGCGTGGACCCGCGGGAAACCATTTTCTCCAACTACCTGGCCCGTACCTACACGCCCGCACACATGACGGCTAAACTGTTGCGGGCCCTGATTGAAGACCAGGTCGTAAAGCCACGCGGGGGGCGACTAATCGATGAACTCATCTACGAAGGCAAAAAGCTTTTTCTGCTGGATCGGGTACTCCCCTTTACGCCGGACAGCATCCTGCAGGAAGTGACCGCAGCGCAGATGGAATGGCTGGAGAATAATGAAGTCCAGATCTATGCCTACCTGCAGCAAGAGAATTACCTCTACTCGACGGACCCCATTCTGATCCGGAAGTACACCCAGCCTTCGCCCTCCACCCAGGGTATGCCCGCAGCGGCACCGGGGCAGGCCGTGAATTTTCTGGGCAAGAAAATAGTGGAGGCTTACGTGCAACACAACCCTCAGGTGACCATGGAGCAGTTGCTCAGCATCCAGGATGGGCAGAAGATACTGGCGGGTGCCCGGTATAAGCCGAGGTAGCGCGGCGCGGATCGTTCGTTGCGCTTACGGGGTCAGAAAAAAAGCCACTCCACGGCTTTGGGAAATTCCTTGCCCCAGCGGGCTTCATTATGCTGTCCGTGCGGGTCCGTTTCCACCCGGAACTCGACCTGGCCGGGGGTGGCGCGGGCTTCCAGCGCCTCTTTGAGGCGCAGCATATTCGAGACCATGGTGGAACTTTCCGCCTCTCCGCCGTAGAGGTAGATTTTGCCCTGAAAGGTCCAGGAAAAATCGGCCAATTGGTTCGGTAAATTGGGTACGACCCAGAGCGATGGGCTGAAAACCAGTAGCCGGTCATAGACGGATGGGTAAAGGAGGCCGGCGTAAATACTGATGAGGCCACCTAAGGAGCTGCCCCCGATTCCCGTATGCTCGGCGGCGGGCAGGGTGCGGAAGTGTCCGTCGATGTAAGGCTTTAGGGTCTCGGCCAGGAAGCGGCAGTATTCCTGCCCGTCGCCCCGCCCCAGTTTCGTCTTAAAGGATGGTGTAAATTCACTCACCCGTTTATCCTGGGCGTGGTCAATGGCTACGACAATAAAATCTCCCTGCCCCCGGCCGGCCATGCTCGCCAGTTGTTTGTCCACGCCCCAGCTTCCGTAGGGGGCATTGTCGTCAAACAGGTTCTGACCGTCCTGGAGGTACAGGACGGGGTAGTGCCGGTCCGTCTCGTAGTAGTTGTGGGGCAACAGGGCGGCCACCCGGCGGGTACGGATCAATTCCGGAATCTCGAAGGCCTCATTGAGTACGACGATCTGGGGCAGCAGTGCTTCGGTGTAATGCAGCCCGGCGTTGGCCCAGTTCGCTACCTGATCAGGGGAAGACCAGTCGTCGGCAATGTTCCGCCGGTGGTTGTCCGTGCTTTCACCGTAGGGCCCCAATTCCACACATTCCCAGCCGCCACGAGCGTACTTGTACTCAATGTGCGTCAGGTCCGCCGGAAAATCGAAAGTGTAGGAAAAGGTTCCGGCTTGTGCTCCGGGCGTCATGCGGTACGCCGCATCGGCGGTTTGCCAGTCATTGAAGGAGCCGGCGAGGAAGACCGGTCGGTCATCTTCCGGATTCGTGATAAGTTGTAAGGTCTTGCGCGGCATGCTGGGGTAGGGAACATTAACTCGCGGTAAAGCTACTAAGCTTTGGCGTAATGAAGAGGACCAGCCAGTGGCCGCAGGAGTACCTAAATGCCCGGCCAGTTCTAAAATCAGGCCCTGGCTAAGGGCCGGAGGTAAACCAGCCGCCCGGTAGTTCCCGGGCAGTAGAAGAGGGCAGGTGAGCCCGCCCGCGCCGCCCTGGTTTGCATCCTGCGTTCGCGCCCGGAAAATCCAGCAACCGCGTGACGTGGCGCTCCTGGTAAATTACTGGCGCCCACGACCGGGCTCCGGCGTCCGCTATCATGTGGGTAACTTTTTCCGTTCCGTTTTGCCTGGTTGTAGCGACTGATGCCCCGCTAACTTTAGTTGAAAAAAAACCGCCTATTTTTGTAACAGACACTATTTGCATCCCATCAAGAAGCGATGCCGGCATTTTCACCCCTTTGATGATGCCATTGTTTATCCCTTCATCGCTCTCAATTACACTATCATGAAACATCAGTTTATTCTGGGGCTTGCCCTGTTCGCCGCCGTCCTGCTCTGGCCCGGTTGTGATGACGAGGTCGTCCCACCTGCCTGTGAACTCGACTTACCCACCGTCCCCTTCAGTGACGGAAACTGCTCCCCCAATGCCCTGCTCCTCGATCGGCTCGGCGAGGTACAGCCAGGGACTTTTCCTGAACTGCCCTACGACTGTATTACCGGAGACTTCGGGCGCGTCGTCCGGCTCAATCCTTCCTCAGACGGAGAACTTACACTCCACCTCTACGTCGGTATTCCGGCTACCATCAACTACCAGGTGTTCGGCGCAGATTGCGAAGCCAACGTCACCCCGCTTACGGCCTGCCTGAGCAGTAATGCCGTAGCTATTGCCCAGACGATTGATGATGGCAGCGACTATGAAGACATCTACGTCCGGATCGACTACGACATTTTTTCCACCCCGCGCTACAGCGATT
>JAUIIF010000646.1 GCA_030431945.1 Bacteroidia bacterium
TCCCGAACGCTGCCGTACCCCCAGGAAGCGTTTGGTGACTTCTACCGTCCAGAGCCCCCCCAGTAAACCGCCCACGATGGTCTTAGCCTGAAAATAATACAACCAGCCGGCAGGGCCGCCGCCGGTGAAAAACAGCGCTGGTGCTTCTAACCCACCAAGCAGACGGGAACCGAAGAAAGCGCCAAAAGTAGCAGCGATGAGCAGGGACATACGGTGGTCATCAGAAATCTGATCCGGCAGCCGGGCCCGCAAACGCTGGTAATACCCGAAAGCAAGCATGATCCCCGCCGTTTCCAGCACGGTATGAATAAGCGGAGCGGCGGGCAGTGGAAACATGAACCTGGGCCTGATGGTGGATGCGGAAGATGGTAAAAGTTAGCCCGGAAAGGCCTTTTTTGGTTAAATTTTTCCAAAAGCCCAACGAAAATGCCTTTTTCCCCGTCTACTTATTGACACTTGAGTGACATTTGCCTGGCACTACCGTGACAACAACCTACCTTTACCTTAAATACCCGGTCCTGATGAAAAGACTCATTACCCTGTTTTCCCTAAGCCTGCTGACCTTCAGTTTTTCTTCCTGCCTTGAAGAGGTTAGCACTTCAGACAGTCCTTCGTTAGCCGGCTTCAGTAATCCGCAATCCCTGCAGTTCAATGAACGCGAAATGGGGGTACTCTCTCAATCGCTCGACCTCCCGGCGAACATTGACGTTACGACCACCCGTATTCCGAATCACCTCAGTCGTTTCTCAGGTTTGAACGAAGCAGCCCAGACGTCTTCCGAGGCCCGTAAAGCCCTGCTGGGCCGGGTGCTATTTTACGACACCCAGCTCTCCGCTACCGGGGAGACCAGTTGTGCCACCTGCCACAAGCAGGCCGCCGCTTTTTCTGACGACCTGGCCTTCAGCAAGGGCATCAACGGCGCGGTGACCAAGCGCAACTCGATTGCCCTGGGTTCTGTGCCTACTTTCGCCCCCGCCATCAGCGGTTACGGTCGCTCCGGAGACGAAGAAGCTGCCCGGGTAGAAGGCGACGTTAAGTTCTTCTGGGATGAACGGGCGGAAACGATTAAGGAACAAAGCGAAGCTACCATTCAGGATGAACTTGAAATGGGTAAGGACCTGCACCAGCTCTCTTCCGAATTGAAAGAGCAGGAAATGTATAAGATTCTTTCCTTCAAAGCCTTTGGCACGACTGACCTCACGCCGGATCGTATCACCCTGGCCCTGGAAAAGTTTACCAGCTCCATCACTTCAATGAATACACGTTTTGACCAGATGGTCGACCGGCAAATATCCGGTCGTTCGCTGGAGGGTATGTTTACGGACAGTGAAATTCGGGGCATGGAGCTCTTTAATAACAACTGCTCTTCCTGCCACGGTACGTCTATGGCAAAACCTGCGTTGAGCGTTGCCAACAACGGACTTGACCTGGTCTACGCCGACAAAGGCCTGGGCGGACGCACGGGAAATGCAGCGGATGATGGCGTTTTCAAAGTACCCTTTCTGCGCAACGTTGCGCTGACGGCGCCTTACATGCACGATGGTCGTTTCGCCACCCTCCGCGAAGTCATCGATCACTACAGTGAAGGGATTGCAGACCACTCCAACCTGAGCCCGCAGCTCCGTTCCTTCAACGGACGGGCCCGCCAAATGAATTTCAGTGAAGCAGACAAGCAGGCTTTGCTTGACTTCCTGCAAACGACGACGGACGAAACGGTACTGGTAGACGAGCATTTCTCCGATCCCTTCCGCCAGTAGGGCAAATGAATTGACGCGGTGATGCGTCAGGCCAACAGGAGTCATCCCGAATTTTCACTGCGCTATTTTAAGTCCTGAAATCTGGTTAAGGGTATTCCCTCCCTGCCGGGGTCCTACTTTTTCGCAAAAAAATAGTAGCCAAAACGCCTTGCTGTGCTGGTGGCTGATCGGAAGACGTAGCCAGCAAGGCAGATCGCCAAGAGCTTACGTTTCAAGCCCCGAGGAACGATTACTTGCTGCTAGCTGAGCATGGTCATTTCCGCCAGGTTACCACTTGGTATTAGCTGCTTGAAATTCTAGGTTTTATCCTTGTACGACAGCTTTGACCTGAAGGATTGGTTTTTGTTGGCTTTGCCTGAAAGCCAGGATTTTGCCCTTCGCCGACAATTTGGCCTTGGCCCGGTATTGGTGATCAGCCGGGGACACCGCCAAAGGTTTTTTCTTCTCAAAAGAAGGCCCCCGGCAGGGAGGGTAAAGGGTCAACGCATACCAAATTTATAATTATCAAGCGCAGCCCCCTTGTTTTAGTGCAAACAGAGGTCGGGCAAGGCCAAAATTCGGGATGGCTCATGTTTTGCCTTTGTACCTAAGTCACGTTTTGGGAATACCTTAGCGCGGGACAAATCCTTTCACCCACTCGTTTCCATTAATGTCTTTACTAAGTACCGTTCACCAGCCGACGCTGTTAATTGATGAACGAAAAGTCCGCCACAACCTGCGGCGGATGGCCGACCGGGCCGACCGCCATAACCTGGCCTTCCGGCCGCACGTAAAAACGCACCAGTCTGCCGTGGTCAGCAGGTGGCTGCAGGAAATGGGGGTGACGGAGATTGCCGTAACCAGTTTACGCATGGCACAGGATTTCGCCGACCATGGCTGGCAGCAAATACTGATTGGTATGCCGGCCAACCCGCGGGAAATCCCGGTCCTTACAGAAATGGCCCAAACTACCCGCCTGACCATTCTGCTTACCTCCGCCGAAGTAGCTGCACTCATTGCCAATCAGGCGATCCCTGGTTCACTTGACTTTTACGTTGAGGTGGATGCCGGCTACGGGCGCTCCGGCGTAAGCTGGCAGGACACCCTGCAGATCCGGGACATCATCGCTGCGGCCAGAGGGCTCCGCTTTCGCGGCCTTTACGTGCACAG
>JAUIIF010000647.1 GCA_030431945.1 Bacteroidia bacterium
CCGAGGCTGCTGGCTTCTTTGCTCCTTCCGTCCCTGTTTCTTGCACCTGCGCCCGCGCCCCCTTAAACCTCCTGTGCAGGAGATTTTACCCGTGCGGTAAGTTCTACCCTGCGGCGACTCAACAAATGTTCCCCTTCACGCATTTGCAATAACAACGTTAACATTACCCCTTAGCTACATGGCAACCGTAAAATTCACTTTTGAAGATAAGAGCATTCCCCCTAAAACAGTGGAGAATGTGCCGGCTGACGTCAGTATCCTCGAAGTGACGGAAGACAATGACATTCACCTCAATCACAACTGTGGAGAAGTGTGTGCCTGCAGTACCTGTCATATCTACGTTCACCGCGGAGAAGATGCGCTGGAAGAAATCAGTGATAAGGAAGAAGACTTTATTGACCGGGCCATTAACCCCAGGATTGAAAGTCGCCTGGGCTGCCAGGCCGTGATCATCGATGAAGATGCCGTCATTGAGGTAGAAATACCGGACCAGAAGCAAATCATCGGCCACGAACACTAATTTTGGGCGAACGGACCACTGATCAGTCGGTCTTTTGCAGCACTGAGCGCTGCCCCCACTACCAACTCACCAACCGACTAAAAGACTATCCCCTTGAGCTTCAAAGATTTTGACGACTTCCCCTTCGGCTGGGCCGATCACGAAGATATAGCCATGGCCCTCTACGAACGCTTCGGTGATGCGTTTGATCAGGGTAAGATTTACCGCATCCGTTTTACCGATCTCCTGGACTGGATCCTGGAAATCCCCAACTTCACCGGAACCCGCGAAGGCTCCACGGAAGAGCACCTGGAGCAGATTCAGGCCAAGTGGGTCTACGAATGGCGCGATAACCAGTAACCCGCAACCCGCAACCTGCAACCCGCCATGAACGAGCTCGAACGTTTTGAACCCATCAACACCTTCATTTTTGATGTTGACGGTGTGCTGACCAACTCCAACTTATTGGTGCTGGAGAATGGTAAGCTGCTGCGGCAAATGAATGTTCGCGACGGCTACGCCATCAAGCGCGCCATCGATATGGGCTACAAAGTGGCCGTCATCACGGGGGGCAAAAGCGAGGGGGTGGTAAAACGTTTGCAGGGGCTGGGCGTGGTCGATATTTACTACGGGATCAGGGACAAGGTAGAGGCTTACCGCGAGTTCATGTACCTGTACGATGAGGATATTACCGACGAAAACGTCCTCTACATGGGAGATGATGTGCCCGATTACGACGTGATGCGGCTCGTTGGTTT
The DNA here is from genome assembly GCA_030431945.1 of Bacteroidia bacterium. Taxonomy (GTDB): domain Bacteria; phylum Bacteroidota; class Bacteroidia; order Chitinophagales; family Saprospiraceae; genus Neolewinella. The sequence goes on from JAUIIF010000647.1 coordinate 1,258, forward strand.
CCCGACCTGTCCGCGCGACGCCTGCCCGGAAATCCTGTCCATTGCCAGCTACGTCAGTCACGCAGCGGGGGGAGCCGGTTGTGTGCGGGACGTGATCGAACGCACCCTGCGTCTCAACGGGCACTGGTTGCCTAAGCAAGGGGAGGAAGAAGTTCCCATCAGCGGGTAAGCCCCGGACACCACTTCCGCTTTTGCGGGCATCTTGGGTTCGTTCACCATACCCCACCTTCGATGTTCGTACGCGCCGCTGCCTTTTTTTTGTTCCTCCACTGCCTTTTTTCCTGCCAGCACGCGCCCCCTCCTCCCCAGCCGCCCACCGAGTGGATTGTGATTGGTAACGATCTTGGCTTCCGCAATGAGTTTGTGGATATGGTAAACGTCGTGCGACTCAGGGATAGCAGCCTCTCGGTGTACTCCGTTGCCTATCCTGACGTTGTGTTAACCTTTCCCATCAGGGATGGTAAAGTAATCGGTGGCCCGGAGCAGCACTGGCCGCTCCGGACCGTTGGTCCGGACACCCTCCTGCTCCTGGATACCGTCAACCAAAACAGGTATCACCTGCTACGGCTACGGCCCTATGATCCGGAACTAGACCTGGCGACTTTCTTCACCCAACGGCGGTTCCGCCAGGAACGTGGGGGCGGGGAGACGATCATCAACTTTCAGGGAGACGGCAGGAACATGCCCAATTGTTACGTCAGCCACGGTTTTTCGGTCTACGACAGCCTCCCGCGCCCGCACCGCCTGCAGGATGGTTTCTGGAGGATCGATGAGCGCTTCGCCCAGCCCCTGTTACTCTATACCCGGGGCCAGGGCGAGCACTACGTCAATGTAATTGATACCATTACCCCTGCAGGGGAAATCACCGGCCGGCTACTGGTCAACAGTCAGCCCCATCTGCGGGAAATGGAGCTAAACCTGACACCGGTGGCGGAGCAGTACGGCCATTCTTTATTAGCGGGGTTACTGGACAGTTTGCGCCAGGACGAGCAGCAAGTAACGCCCCTGCTAAACCCTGCGCAGGACCCATGGCGGCGAATTTCCTCCCGGGGCAAAGAACTGCGGGAAAGTTTGAGTATCCCTGACTTTGAGTTGGAAGACCTGCGCCTTTACTTAAAGGACAATGCCTACGAGATCGTCACCAGCACCCAAACCATCAGCAGCGGCAGCTTTGCCCTGCACCCTGATTACCCTTACCTCGTCCTCGACGGCGCGTGTGCCAATGATGCTTACTGGCCCCTGAGTACCGCCGGCCGCGACACCTTACGCATCACCGTACCCATCAGAGTTCAGCTTACGGATCAGGAACTGAAGCCCTATCCCGTGGGCGAAACACCGCCGGGCAGGGTTGCGTACTCCGAAAATGCAGTTGTTTTTAGTATTCCCGCGACGGTGGCCGGTAAATAATACCCACAGACCAACGTGCGGGTGGCCCATTTCGTCTAAGCAAATAGAACCGTAATAATATTACTCTATGCGATTACTCATCCTGCTTTTTCTGTTTTTGCCAATCAGGTTGTTCAGCTGTTCTTGCGCCTGGGCTGATTCTTTTTGCACTTACGCCGAAAGCTATTTTTCCTGGACGGAAGGGAAAACGGCCATTGCCAGGGTACGCTTTCTTGAGTTCAGGACCCCGGACGTCAATGGCT
>JAUIIF010000648.1 GCA_030431945.1 Bacteroidia bacterium
TACCCTTCAGTGAACTCTCCGCGGCCTCTGCGCGTGCGCTCAGAGCAGTGCAGGAAGAGCTGGCCGCCACCGGCGGCAGCAGCCCCGGCGGGAATCTTGGCTGGGGACCCAGCGAGGATGGCCAGGTCCTGCCCTACCAGCCCCTCAGCAAAGAAGCGCTGGCCCTTTCCAAAGACATTCCCCTCATGATCGGTACGGTAAAGAATGAATTCGCCCCGTTCTTCCTCGGGCCGGTGGGCCAGGGTTCCGAAGCCGAAGTAATGGACTACATTAAAAAACAACACGGAGACCGCGCCGATGAATTCATCGCGGCCGTCAAGGACGCTTACCCCGGTACGACCAAGCCCGAAGACCTGATCAACGTCGATATGATGTTCCGGCCAGGAACGGTCAACCAGGCCAACCTGAAATCTTCCCTGGCCGGCGGCGCGCCGGTATACGTCTACCTGTTTACCTGGCAATCTCCCGTCATGAACGGCAAGTACAAATCCATTCACTGTGTTGACGTGCCCTTCGCCTTCAATACCATCGACCGGGCGCGCAACATGACCGGCGGTGGGCCGGAAGCCCACGCGCTCGCCGACATCGTCAGCCAGTCTTACGTCAACTTCGCCCGGTTTGGTGATCCGAACCAGCCGAACCTGCCCAAGTGGGAAACCTACAACGTGGAAAAGGGTGCCACCATGATGCTGGACAATACGTGTGAACTCCGTTATCATCCCGACCGGAAGCTGCTGGAATTCAGTGGTATGTGGTAGGCGCGGGTACCCGGAGCTACCTGGATATTAAATTTGAAAGATGAGAATGTACCATTACCTACTCCCCGTTGCGGGGAGTCTTTTTCTCCTGCTGACCACCACTGCCTGCGGGCCCGGCTGGACGGAAATACCGGGAGATGACTTTAACGTCGTTACCAATGACGGCGGCGCCCAACTGGGGTACTCCCCCGCCTCCGGGGTGTCGATACTCACCGTAGACCGGCTGGCCTTTAAAGACCTGAACCAGAACGGCGAACTGGACCCCTACGAAGACTGGCGCCTGAGCGCGGACGAACGGGCGCAGGACCTGGCCAAGCGCATGTCCGTAGAACAAATTGCCGGACTCATGCTCTACAGCGGCCACCAGCGGATTCCGGGAGGTGGCTTCCGGGGAGACGCTACCTACGGTGGCAAGCCGTACGCGGAGAGCGGTAAGAAGGCCTGGGACCTGACGGACCAGCAGGTCACTTTTTTGACGGAGGACAACCTCCGCCACGTACTTTACGTCTCCGTGGAAAGCCCGGCCGTAGCGGCCCGCTGGAACAATAATGCCCAGGCTTTAGTGGAAGGTATCGGCCTGGGGATCCCGGCAAACAACAGTTCCGACCCCCGGCACCAGGCGGAGAATAACGACGAGTTCAACATCGGAGCGGGAGGAGAGATTTCCCGCTGGCCGAATTCCCTGGGGCTGGCCGCCAGCTTCGACCCGGAACTGATGGAGCAATTCGGTGACATTGCCTCCCGGGAGTACCGGGCGCTGGGCATTGCCACGGCACTGTCTCCTCAAGTCGACCTGGCCACCGACCCCCGCTGGTACCGCTTCAGCGGTACGTTTGGCCCGGACCCGCAGCTGACCACGGATATGGCCCGTGCCTACGTAGACGGTTTTCAGACCACCGCCGCTACGGGCGGCTGGGGCCACCAGAGCGTCAACGCCATGGTCAAGCACTGGCCCGGCGGCGGAACCGGCGAGGCCGGCCGGGATGCCCACTACGGCTTCGGCAAGTTTGCCGTATTTCCCGGGAACAACCTGGCGGATCACCTTAAGCCCTTCGTCGACGGCGCGTTCAAACTGAAGGGGGGGACCGGGGCGGCCTCGGCCGTAATGCCTTACTATACCATCTCCACCGGCCTGGACCCAAGTGGTGAGAACGTGGGAAATGCCTTCAGCTCCTACTTCATCAACGATATGCTGCGGGGTAAATATGGCTACGACGGGGTGATCTGTACCGACTGGGGCGTAACCCGGCCGGATATGGGAATGGCGGAATTCGGCGCTACGCCCTGGGGCGTGGAAAACCTTTCGGAGGCAGAACGGCATTACCGGGTCCTGCTGGCCGGGTGTGACCAGTTCGGCGGTAACAACGCGGCCGGTCCGGTCCTGGAAGCCTACAAAATGGGCGTAACGGAGCTGGGCGAGGAAGCCATGCGGGCGCGGATGGAAACCTCGGCGGTGCGCCTGCTGAAAAACATTTTTCGCGTCGGCCTTTTTGAAAACCCCTACCTGGATGTTGCCGCAACGGAAGCGACGGTGGGCAATCCGGAATTTATGGCAGCTGGCTACCAGGCGCAGGTAAAATCGCTGGTATTGCTGAAGAACGAGCGCAACGTGCTGCCACTGACCAAAACCACTAAAGTGTACGTTCCCGATCGCTACTATCCGGCGCAGGCCGGCTTCTTCGGTCCGCCAACACCCGCGAGCTGGAAAGCACCCGTTGACCCTGACTTAGTGGGCCGGTACGTGGAAGCAGTAGGCAGCGCAGCAGAAGCTGACGTAGCGGTGGTCTTCATCACTGACCCGCAAAACGGACGCACCGCCGGCTACAGCGCCGAACTGGCCGAGAGTGGGGATAACGGCTTCCTGCCCATCAGCCTGCAGTACGATCCTTACCGGGCCACGGAAGCCCGCGACCCCTCACTGGCCGGCGATGCCCGGGAGGTCGACGTGCTGAACCGTACCTACAAGAACAAAATGGCCACGGTGTCCAACCGGTCAGACCTGGAAATGATCCTGAAAACCAAACAGGCCATGGGAGATAAACCCGTGGTGGTCGTCCTGCAAATGAGTAACCCGACCGTAGTGGCCGAGTTTGAAGCGGAAATTGACGGCTTGCTGGTAGACTTCGGCGTGCAGCGGCAGGCGGTGT
>JAUIIF010000649.1 GCA_030431945.1 Bacteroidia bacterium
TCAGCAAATGGTTGACATCCTGGAAGAAGGAGGTGTCATCATTTACCCCACGGATACGGTCTACGGTATCGGGTGTGACATTACGAATAAAAATGCCGTTGAGCGGGTCGCCCGCATTCGGGGCCTTGACCCGTCCAAGGCAATGTTCAGCTTCATCTGCCAGGACATTAGCCAGGTAACGGAATATTCCAAGACCATCAATAACGATGTTTTCCGGGTAATGAAGCATAACCTGCCCGGCCCTTTTACCTTCATCCTGAACAGCAACAACCGTACACCCAAAATCCTGAAGAACCGTAAGGAAACGATTGGGGTCCGGATAATTGATAACAATATTGTTGATGCCCTCGTCCGTGGGCTCGGACGTCCTATCCTCACCGCTTCGGTTAAATCCGATGATAAGGTTACGGAGTATTATACGGATCCTCAGGACATCTACGCCCGTTACGGCAAACTGGTCGATGCCGTAATTGATGGGGGCATTGGCGGCGACGTGGCCAGTACCATCATTCTGTGTACGGGGGATGAACCGGAGCTTTTCCGGGAAGGTGCCGGGGTATTACAATAACTGCCGGCTCACTTACTGTACATGCACCAACCAACGGCGCCAAAGCCGGTCGACTTTCTGACACTCCTGTTGTTGGCCCTGATTTGGGGAACGAGTTACATTCTGATAAAAAGAGGACTGGAAATCTTCAGTCCCTTGCAGGTAGCGACGCTTCGCCTGGGCATTTCCGCCGTGGCCCTGGCACCGCTTGCCTATCACCACCTGCGGAAAATCAAGGGTAAACAAGTTCCTTTACTCATCATCGTCGGAATTACCGGTACCGGTCTGCCTTCCTTTTTATTCCCTTTTGCGCAAACGCACCTCAGCAGTTCCTTGACGGGGATGTTGAGTGGGCTGACCCCGCTGTGTACTTTCCTGTTGGCCTGGCTGTTTTTTGCCAGTCGTGACGCGGGCCTGCGTCAATTCATCGGGGTTGTCTTAGGTTTGGGGGGCGCAATCCTACTGGCCTGGGCAGCCCCGGGAAGTGGCGGGCAGACAACTCAATTTGCTTACGCCGGCTTCATCTTATTAGCTTGTTTTTGCTACGCTACCAGTTCTAATCTGGTCGCCGCAAATTTCCGGGGCATGTCTTCTCTCACCATTACGGTGACCAGTTTTTTTCTGGTGGGGGTGCCGGCGTTAATTTGGGCGCTCACCGCAGGTGCAGTGCAGGAAACAGTGCGCGGGGCGAGCGGTAATTCGGGCTGGTGGGCCCTGGGCTACGTAACGGCCCTGGCGGTATGTAGTACGGTATTAGCCAGTATCCTTTTCTTTCGGATGGTGCAGCGAACGGGCGCCGTATTCAGTAGCATGGTCAGTTACCTGGTTCCGTTGGTCGCTATTTTTTGGGGATTGCTGGATGGGGAAGGGTTCGCCACCTTACAAATGCCCGCAATTGTCCTGATCATGGTCGGGGTATTCCTCAGCCGGCGTAAGTAATCCACCGGAAATTACGTTATTACGCCTGATGAAGTGCACCGGACTACTGATAATGCTTTTGCTGGGAATGGTAACTGTGGGCCACGCAGGACCTGCTGCTGCAGGAGAAGCCGGGGAGGCGGCTGTCATTTTTCCTACGGTAGCCGCTCACCAGCCGGCAGATTCTTTAACCGTTGCGGACGTAATCATCCTGGGGCACAAAAGAACCCGCAGCAGGGTTATTTTTCGTGAGATGAGCTTTGGTCGGGGAGACCGAATTGCCGCAGCGGATTTTGCCAATGAATTGGCCCTTACCTACAGTGCCCTGATGAATACTGGCCTGTTCGCCAGTGTAGACATTTCTCATTCTGATACCTTACTGGGCGCAGGACAGGAAATAGTTACCCTGCTGATCCGGGAAACCTGGTACTTATACCCCGTACCCGTTTTTAGCCTGGCGGACCGCAATTTTAATGTCTGGTGGCGAGACCAGGGGCGCTCTCTCGACCGGGTCAACCTGGGCGGCAAACTGTCCTATTTTAATTTCACCGGGCGTAGGGACCGTTTCAAGCTGGGCTTCACGACCGGGTACACCCGGCAGTATGAAATCGGTTACCGATTGCCCTACCTTAATAAGTCGGGCAGCATCGGGGTGAGTTTAGATTATAATTTCCGCCAACGGCGCGAGCAGAATTACCAAACCATCGGCAATCAGCAGGTCTTTTATCAGGATCAGGAAGAGTTTGTTTACAAGAACACCGACATCAATCTTGCTTTTACCTACCGGAAAAGATTATACATCTCACACGAATTACGGACCGGTTACCGGTCCGCAAGCATCGCCGACACCATCGCCCAGGTACTTAATCCGGCATTTTTTGGCGGCGGGCGGAGTGCGCAATCCTTTTTTCGCCTGGAATATAAATACCGCAATGATCGCAGGGACGTACGTAATTACCCGTGGAAAGGCTCTTTTATCGAAGCTACGCTGGCCAAGGAGGGCTTAGGTATTACCGGTGAACGAACCGGGCTTACTGCCGGGCTTACGCTGCGTAAGTTCTGGCCACTCAGTGATAAGTTAGCCCTGAACGCCGGCCTGGCGGGTAAGTACAGCCTCATCAGATCCCAACAACCATTTCTGGAAAACCGCGCCATTGGCTTTAGCAGTAACGGTCTGGTAGGGTACCAGTTTTACGTGGTGGATGGCCTGGATATGGCCATCTGGCGCTTTGGCGTCCGGCGCCAATTATTTGATACAGATCTTGACTTGGGTAAATTAGTATTTATCCCCGCTTTCAGGTACATTCCCCTGAGGGTATTACTGGCCTTTCAGTTTAATCAGGGGATCACCAATGCACCCTTTATCGGAGAAACGAATCTCCTGAACAATACCTTACTGACCGGCCTGAGCCTGGGCCTGGACGTGGTACTGTTTTACG
>JAUIIF010000032.1 GCA_030431945.1 Bacteroidia bacterium
TAAAAAATGGCTATGCTTTTACATCGGCCATTGAAGCTCCAAAATTGATATGGAGTACGTTGCCATCTGGAGTAAGCAAAGCTGGAACAGATTTAACACCTGCTTTTTCAGCTTCTTCTATTCTGCTGCTGTCTTCTCCAAAGTGAACGATTTCCACTTTTTCGGCTCCGATTAAGTTGATAATGTCCTGTTCTGCACTTACACAAACTGGACAACCTGCGTGATAAAAAATTGATTTACTCATTTTTGATGAATTTTAAATGTTTCAGCGAAATTGCTGGTACAAATATAGGAAGGATTCCTAACTAATTCAAATGAATTTTTCATTTTTTTGATTCCTGCGGAATTTTTTGGTCTGCTGAACTAACTTTTGGATGGTGGTTTGTTTTTTTGCTTGCAGGTAACATGTTTATACCTAAGTCAAAGTGGTTTGTGTATATCTGCACAAGTGTAATATCACGCAATCGCTTTCTCACCAAAAAGAGTAAGTACGCACTCTTACGATGAAAACTAACAATGTGGTGAACACAGGCGTCTACGGCCACCCGCGCATGATGTTTATAGCTTCGATGGATGTTCGTGAGTAGGGTAGTGTCGAATTATTCGTATCATTGTTTATCGACGCACGGGCTGCGCGGCTACCCCCGGCTTAGGTGTATTTTACCCGGGAAGGATAAAACTCTTAATTATGCGTACCCTGCAAGTTGGGCTGATCGGTTACGGGCTCTCCGGCCGGTATTTGCAAGCACCGTTTTTCGCTGCTCATGCGGGGTTCAGGATTGCGAAGGTGATGACGAGTCGTGCTGCTGAATTACGCGTGAACTTTCCGGAATTTTCTCCGGTGGCGAGGGCGGAGGACATCTTTGCGGACCCGGCGATCGACCTGGTGGCCATTGCAACTCCGAACGACACGCATTATGCGTTGGCCCGTGCGGCCCTGATGGCAAAGAAGCACGTCCTGGTGGATAAGCCGGCCTGCACCAGTGTGGCAGAGCTGCAGGAGCTAAAGGACCTTGCCGCTGCCCACTCCTGCCACCTGTTCGTTTTTCAGAACCGGCGGTGGGATAGTGATTTCCTTACGGTCCGCGATATACTGAAGCGTGGCCAGCTTGGCCGGCTCGTGGCGTATGAAGCGCGCTACGACCGCTGGAAGCCGGCCCCGAACGCCAAAGCCTGGAAGGAAACACCCGGCCCCGGCGCCGGAATGCTTTATGACCTGGGCGCTCACCTGATCGATCAGGCGATTGCCTGTTTCGGGCCGCCCTTAGGGGCGGCGGGCCGAACCTGGACCCAGCGCGCCCATTCTGTCATTCCGGATGCCTTTGACGTCCACCTGGAGTACGATGGCTTTGTGGCCGATCTTTCCTGCAGCCTGCTGGTAAGGGAGCCAACGCCACGCTACCGCCTGCACGGAGACCGGGGAGCATTCGTAAAGTATGGGCTTGACGTTCAGGAGGATCAGCTAAAGGAGGGGATGGTGCCCGGTGATCATTTGTTCGGTCAGGAACCAGCGGAGCAAAGTGGTCTACTCCATACCGAAGACGAAAACGGTGAGGTACTGCGCGAACCTTATCCGACGCTAACCGGAAACTGGATGGGACTGTTTGATAATATGTACCAGGTAATTACCTCCGGAGCCGATCCTGCGGTGCCACTAAGGGACATTATAACCCAGCTTGAGATAATAGAAGCGGTGGTGAATAATGAAACATGACCTAAACCGGCAGGTTGGACATCAGAAAATTGGATCGTCTGCTGACTGGTGCTCTTCCGGCCAGTATTCAGATAGCCAGGTTGTTGGTGGTCTCCATCGTAAATGCATCAGGTGTACACTGGTCACTAACTGCCTGACGCCTTAGGAAGAAGGTGAAGGTTAGGCAGGCACAGCAGCTTTACGAGCGCAATCCTCATTACCTCGGGTTTACCGGGGAGAAAGGAAGTCAACGAAGAACGAAAATGTCCTGCCGGGCTGGTCATTCGGGGAGGGGGCAATTTTACGGAATCCACTAGGGGTTTCTACCTGTTTTAGGTCATGTGAAAAAAATAGCTGATTGCCTGATTTTATGTTTGGAAGACTTAAACTACTGCTTTCTTATGAAGTACTTCTTCCTGCTACTACTAATTTTTACCTGTCTGCTCTCTGAAAAGACGCTGACGGCACAAGTGTCAATGGGGTTTGAAAACAGAACCACTACACAAAATTCTACTTCCGTTTCAGACCAGTACCGGGACCTGGGGAGTGCTTTTGTCGCCCACGTGTTGGAAGACTACATTGCTGACGGAATAACGGTACCGGTTTCCTCCCCGACGTCTCCGTCGGTACTTGGGTTTACAACAAGTTTTCGCCCCAGCCGATCGGGAGCGCCTACCTCCACTGAAGGGCTGACGGAGGGGGACATTTTCGGATATGCCGGTGGTACGGCAGCCTCCTCCGTCGGAGCTCCGCCGACCGAAGGAAGCAATGTCTTTTTTGTCGAGGATACGGATGGAGAAGTAACGTTGACCTTTGCCCCGGTTGACCTGAACATGACGCCCGCTGTTTTTACGATGGATTTTATTGTCGATGGTACTTTTGAGTTCGATAACGGCGCAAATGACCGGCTCTACATCCGAATGGAAGTAACGGGGTGCCCTGCGGCAACCACCATTGATCTTTTTGACAGTGACGGCGGTGGCTCCGGCGGCGGTGGCGGAAACGACCTGAACCTTGCCATCGTGAACGGTGCCGAGATTGTCAACCAAAACTGGAATACCCTGACGCAGGATCTTGCGCCTTATGCTGCATGTATTGTTCAGCTTGTCATCGAAGCTGATCTGAATTCTTCTACCGAAGAAATGGCCTTTGATAACATCAATTTCACCAGTGGAATGGCGCTGCCCGTAGAGTTTATTGAATTTTCCGGATACCAGCAGAAGAATGCCGCTCTGTTATCCTGGTCAACAACCCAGGAAACTGAAAACAGTGGCTTCAGCGTGGAGCGAAGCATGGATGGTCAGCATTTTACGGAAATCGGTTGGGTAAATGGCGCCGGCGAATCGAATTCCCGCAAGGACTATTCCCATAAAGACAGTGATGTACGGCCGGGCAACGGTTACTATTACCGGTTACGGCAAGTTGATTTTGACGGCGCTTTTGCTTACTCAGAACTCGTTTATGTGTACATAGATGGGGAAGGTGCCCCGGGACGTAACGATCACTTCTACCCCAATCCGGCAGTTGCCGGAAAAAGCCAGTTGGACCTGACCGTGAGTTCCGAGAGTGATTGGGTGATGACAGTATTTGATGCGGCCGGGCGCTCAGTATTGGAAAACCAGTACAGACTTGTGGCCGGCAGGAATACGATAGACCTCGACCTTGCTGCTCAAAACGACGGAGCTTACCTCGTGCGTATTGTGGGGCCGGACGAAACGATCGTCCGCAGAGTGGTCCGCTAAGGGATAGACCTTTATTCGGGGCAACCTGCAGGAAGGATGCCTGAGTCCTGACCCTGCTTCCGGAAAAGGATTCGATTTTATCGGCAGATCCCTGCTTAGCGGGTACTACGGGTAACTAAAGTTAATGGCGGAGCATAGACGGGTGAGCCTACCTTACGGAAGCAACCAAAACACCTGAATCATGTCCCTTGACCTTTCCACCGTAGCCACCTTCAGTTTTCAGAGTATAAGTACTGCCGGAGCTGCTTTTCGTAACCTGACCCCAGCGGACCAGTCGCCGGCTACTGCGGTAGGATTAGCCTTTCAGTTGTCGGAAACCCGGGCCTACCGACTCTCGCGGGGCATATTGGCAACGGCAGCCGATCTTGCTGCCTACGAGACGGAAGGTGGTGCGCTAGTGAATTGGGCCCTGGCCGCCGGAGGCCAGGAGCGCCAATTAGTTACCAGGGCTATCCGTAATGATGCTGGCAGGACGGGAGAAATCTTCCTGGTTCACCAAATGTCGGGAATGACCAGGACGAATGCCCGAACGTTTATGGCGGATTATTTTGCAGCCGGTGGAGACCTTAAAGCCATTGCGGAATGGCTGGCTGCCTCGGGGAGTGTGCTACGTCGCCATCAGGTAAAATCTGCGGATACGGTCGGCTTCATTGGTGATGCAATAGATTGGGTGGCCGATCAATTTGAAGATGTGGTTGACATCATTGCGGAAGGTGCTACGGCAGTGGTCGACGCCGTAATAAATACCGGCCGCAGCCTGGCAGAATTCGTTGGGGGTGTTGTCAATTGGTCAATTGAAAAGGTGGGTGACCTGGTGCGCGGATTACTTGAGGGAGGACAGTCGGTCTTCGATATTCTCAAGGCTGCTGTGGACCACAGCGTAGCCTCCGTCACGAAGTTTACGCAAGCCTTGATTAAGGCCGGAAAATCGATTGGGGCTATTCTTGAAGAAGGACTGAAATTTGCCCAGAACACCCTGCAGGTGGTGGTGGATGGTTTACTGAAGGCTGCCCAGGGGGTAGGGGATATTCTCTCCTGGGCGGCAGGGGAAATTGCTAGTGTTACCCGTCGGGTCGTACAGGCCCTCAGAGATCTCGGGCACGCTGCCCTGCAAATATTCCGTTCCGTGTTTAGCGCAGCGGTAGCCATTGTAAGAGACGTGCTCCAGGCCTTGTTGGCTATTGGCGAAACGGTGGCGGGGTTGATCAGGACCGCCGTTCTGCAACCGCAAAGGTTGTTTGCGGAGTTTGTTGCCGCCTTAGCTCGCATAGGAACGACGGTAGCCGATTTGTTTTCTGCCGTAGTAGGTCACGTAGCGGATGGCGTACGAAAGATGGCTCGTGCCCTGGTGGAGGCCGGAAAATCAGTTCTGCAACTAGCTAAATGGGCAGTAGGTAAAGCTGCCTCGATTATCAAGGATGTCGTCAGAGGAATACTCGAGGCAGGAAAACTAGTAGTCGATATCCTGACGGATATTGCCGCTCAGTCCATTGCCTTCATCACCGAAGTATTGCGGGCGGTTATGGATATCGTGCGCGTAGTGATTGACTTAATTGAGGATATCCTGACGCTGGCCATAGATCTCGTCCGCAAGTTCTTTAAAGCCCTCACCCGCCTCGCGGGTGCCCTGGCGAAGTTTGCGGCGGAGGTCTTTCGTATGACGTACAAACTGGCCGCAGCATTGGTGAGCAAAATGATTGACGCCGGCCTGGCTGTTGCTGAGATCATGGAGACGGTAGTTGGCGCAAACTACTGGGTGTTCCGGCGGATGGTAAACGGAATAATTGCCAAGACCGGCCGCTTTGGGGCCGTACTGGACTGGCTACTCACCCGGGCGGAAAGTACGGTGAGTGAAGCCTGGGAGGACGTCTTGCAAGCTGCCCGCTATGCGGGCGGCGAAATCAAGGATGCAATTGCCTGGGCGGTAGATAAATCTGATGCTGCACTGGACGCTGTCCTGAATGCTTGGGAAACGATGGGCGAAAGGTTACTGGATTTCTACGAGGAGGCGGCCCGGCTTGCCCAGTCCGGCGTCACCGGTTTGTTTGAGCGGATTGGGGCGGCCACCCGGCGGCTAGAAAACTCGGTGCTTTACGTGTTAAAGTACCTGGAGAAAGACTTTTTGCCGGGGATACGGGACTTTATCAAAGGAGCATTGGATGCCGGCTATGAGCTTGCAGAACTGGTTGTGGACCTGGCATCCCTGACCGCCCAGGCAGCTTTGCGCGGCTTCGAGGTGCTGTTGGAATTGGGCTACACGCTAACGGAGTTACTCATTGCGACCATGCAGCATCCCGATCAATTACTGGCAAACTTCCTGACTGCCGCTGAGGCAGCCGGAAACTCCCTGGCGGAAATCTGGGATACCGTCTTTAAGGAAACAGGTGGCCAGTACGCCGAGGCAGTTACCCAGACCTGGCGAGACCTGGGTAAGCCAGTTAAAGAGATGCTGAACGCTGCGCTGGAGGTGGGCTTAGGTGGCGTAGACACCATCGTCTCTTACCTGCTCAGCCAACTGGCGAGCTACCGGCCAATGACTGCTGCTGAAATTACTACGGCACGCCTCGTTTACGGCGATACTTTTGATTACAGCCGCATTTATTTCAGCCAGGAAAGTTTGAGTAACGATATTATTTTTGGTCTGCAGGACTGGGCAAATGACACGGAGAATTCCCGGGCCTTCGTTACGAACAATCTGGTTAATTTTGACGTCAATGACGGGCCACTGGATAACCCGACCATGATCCATGAGTTAGGGCACGTCTGGCAATTCCAGGCGACCGGCCCCTTTTATATGGCGGAAGCCATCCATGCCCAATCGACGCCGGAAGCCTATGACTATGGTTATACGGATGAAGCCAACGGAAATGGTGCCGAATCAACCCTGCAACAACTGCTGGCGGATAACCCGGGGGCAACGGACCGCGAACTTTTTGAAACGTTTAACCGGGAGCAGCAGGCCCAGTTACTGATGCATTATTACGTCCGGCGGTATGAGGAAAAACCAGCGCTCGACTTTAGCTTGTGGGAACGTTACCAGCAAGTTGTTTTCAGTTAAGAAAGTAACAGACCCAAAGCAAGATGTTTATCATTCTTTCCATGTGGCGCGAAAGTTACCTGCGCAGAGCGGCCGCTTTGGAGGCAGGACTTGGTGCGGCCTACGGGCCAGCCGCAGTGGCCAGTTGGACCTCCGACCTGGTGAGCCGGGAGGACCTGGTACAACGTCTGGCTACGACTCCGGTCAGGCTGGCCGTCTACCTTGGCCACGGTCGGGCAAGTGGCTGGTCCGGTTACCGCGGGCTCCGGTGGCGACACCTGGAGCCATACCCCCCCACACAACCAATGGGGGCTTTGGTATCCTTATCCTGTGCTAACCTTGCCTTCGGGCAAAAGCTACTGGAAGAGGGGAGAGTAGCCGCATTTCTCGGTACGCCGGCGGCACTGGAAGTCAAACCATTTTACGTCCTCATCGATTTGTTACGGCAGGTTTTCGAAACCGGTCCGCCGGCAACGATCGGGGCATTGGTGGCGGCGTTGTCCGAACTGGTGGACGCCCGCCAGGATGCATGCCTGACGAAGAACTGGTCGGCGTTTCAACTTATCGGCAACCCTGCTCAAACAATTTAAAAATGAGACAACTACTGGGGGGCTCCCTGCTCCTGCTCTTTTTCACAGCTTGTCCTGGCGGACCGGATACCTGTAACGAAATTTTGGGAGATACCTTTTTTGACGTCCTCCCGGGGCTGGTGCGTGATGATGGTGGTGAAGTGACCGTCTCAGTGCATCTGGTCGCGCTGGATACGTTACCTGAGTTATACTTTTCGGAGGCGGCCATTGTCCGCAACGAAGCCTTACCGGGCGGGGAAATGATTAGTAATGATGCCGCCTTTACGACTTTAGCGCTATCGCAAAAAGACAGCCTGGTATTGCGCATCGCTCCGGCGGCTTTTGCTGACGGACAGGCCGAAGTTGTCGTAAGGTATCCCGACCGCCGCAGCTTTATCGATTGCAGTCACCCGGGAAGCGGAGACCGCTACTTCCTGTTGCTGCGCCTGAAAGTTGAAGCCGCAACAATCACCGGGTTCAGCTGGGAAGAATTTTATGCAGCAGGCGGCTTTTGAAGCGAAGGAGTAATACGGGCTAAAAGCTTCGCTAAGCAATTACGACCAACAAGTGAGGCGAATGACATGCGTCTGGATTCAATAATCCCGCAGGGGGTGCAAATGCCCCAGGATCAACCAACAAGGCCTGTTAAAAAGTTATATTTGTTCTGATTGCAGGCATTCTTATGCTTGTTGCCAGGTGATTTTCCACCAATCGGCAAAGGTTTTCCACAATGCTTAATCTGTTTTCCACAATGTGGAGAAAATGGAGCAAAATGTTAATTAGTTGATTTTCAGCATTTAATCTATTGTTTTCCACAATGTGTGGAAAACTTGTACTAAAATCTCTTAATCTTTAGTTTACCTTAGCCAGCGAACGAGGGAAAACAACATTTTCTGTAAAATTATCCTTCGTTGTTCTTTCTTACTGATACCACTTAGGCTAAGGCGGCATGCTCCCTCTCCGGATTGGATGCCGCCTTAGTTAGCCTGGGCCCTGCGCTCCGGCCACCACACTTTCTCACGACCTCAACGCACTGACTTTGCTTTTCAGCCGGCATTTCCGGCGGGGGGCAGGTCAGTTAACGGTCGGTGAACGACTTACTGAAACCAGTGCATTAATCCTATTTATCTCATCCTAATATTCTTTGCTGTTTATATGAATGCTCCACTAGAACCTATTCTCGCCCCGAACGATGGCCGTTTCGTCCTTTTCCCCATCGAGCACGACGATATTTGGAAATACTACAAAGACAATGAAGCTTGCTTCTGGACGGCAGAGGAAATTGACCTCAGCGCCGACCTTAACGACTGGAACAACAAGCTCAACGATAATGAACGTCATTTCATCAAGCACGTCCTGGCGTTTTTCGCGGCTTCTGACGGAATCGTGAATGAAAACCTGGCCGAGAACTTCGTGGCCGAAGTACAATACACGGAAGCCAAATTTTTCTATGGTTTCCAGATCATGATGGAGAACATCCATTCGGAAACGTACTCGCTGCTGATCGACACTTACATCAGTGACCCTAAGGAGAAAGACTATCTCTTCAACGCCATCGAAACGATGCCCTGCGTAACGAAGAAGGCCGAATGGGCCCTCCGCTGGATTGATAACGGCACCTTTGCCGAACGGATCGTTGCCTTCGCCGCAGTAGAAGGTATTTTCTTCTCGGGCAGTTTCTGTTCGATTTTCTGGCTGAAAAAGCGTGGCCTCATGCCGGGGCTGACGTTCTCCAACGAGTTGATCAGCCGGGATGAAGGCATGCACTGTGATTTTGCCTGTCTGTTGTACACCAAGCACATTGTACACAAGCTCGCTCCGGGCGTAGTAACCCAGATCATCAAGGATGCGGTAGCGATTGAAAAGGAGTTTGTCTCGGACTCCCTGCCCGTCAACCTGATCGGCATGAACGCAGAAATGATGTGCCAGTACATCGAATTTGTCGCTGACCGCCTGCTGGTCGAACTGGGCGAACAGAAAGTATGGAACGTCGAAAATCCATTCCCCTGGATGGACATGATTAACCTGCAGGGCAAAACCAACTTTTTCGAAAAGCGGGTAGGGGAGTACCAGAAGGCCGGGGTTACTTCCGACCGGGACAAACAGACGTTCAGTCTCGACGAAGACTTCTAGCACCGCCGCCCCGGCTAACCGGGGTTATCCTCTCCTCTCAACATTCATCGCACCTGCGGCCGCGCCCTAAACGTCCGCATCTATCCATACCTCCACCATCATGCAAGTCATCAAAAGATCCGGACGCAAAGAAGACGTCTCCTTCGATAAAATCACTGCCCGCATCAAGAAACTGTGCTACGGCCTCGACGAAAATTTCGTGGACCACATCACCGTATCCAAAAAAGTGATTCAGGGCCTCTACGACGGGGTGACCACCGTTGAACTCGATAACCTCGCCGCCGAAACGGCGGCCTCCATGAGCACCGTCCACCCCGACTACGCCCAGCTGGCCGCCCGCATCGCCATCTCTAACCTGCACAAGGAAACCGATAAGAGTTTCTCCGCAACGATGGAAGGCCTCTACAACTACGTTGACCCGAAAACGGGCGCGGCCGCCGGCCTGATTGGCGACGATACCATGGCCGTCATCCGCGAGCACGCCGGTAAACTCGACGCCGCCATCATCTATGACCGCGACTTCGAGTTCGACTACTTCGGCTACAAAACCCTGGAGCGCAGCTACCTGATGCGGATGGATGGCGCCGTAGTGGAGCGCCCCCAGCAAATGTTGATGCGCGTAGCCGTCGGTATCCACCAGGAAGACATCGAAAGCGCCATCCAGACTTACCAGCTGATGAGCGAGAAGTGGTTCATCCACGCCACGCCGACGCTGTTCAACTCCGGTACGCCCAAGCCACAAATGAGCTCCTGTTTCCTGCTCAGTATGACGGACGACAGCATCGAAGGCATCTTCGAAACCCTGCGCCGTTGTGCCCGCATCAGCCAGGCGGCCGGGGGGATCGGACTCAGCATCCATAACGTCCGCGCCACGGGCAGCTACATCAAGGGCACCGGCGGCACCTCCAACGGCATCGTTCCGATGCTGAAGGTATTTAACGATACGGCCCGCTACGTAGATCAGGGCGGCGGTAAGCGCAAAGGGGCTTTCGCCGTTTACCTGGAGCCCTGGCACGCCGACATCTTTGAGTTCCTGGAACTGAAGAAAAACCACGGTAAGGAAGAAATGCGCGCCCGCGACCTCTTCTACGCCCTCTGGATGAATGACCTGTTCATGCAGCGCGTAAAGGACGACGGCGAGTGGAGCCTCTTCGACCCGAACGAAGCC
The DNA here is from genome assembly GCA_030431945.1 of Bacteroidia bacterium. Lineage (GTDB taxonomy): Bacteria > Bacteroidota > Bacteroidia > Chitinophagales > Saprospiraceae > Neolewinella. The sequence continues at coordinate 10,343 of JAUIIF010000032.1, forward strand.
CCGGGCCTCTTCGACGCCTACGGCGGCGAATTCGAGGCCTTGTACCACCAGTACGAGGCGGAAGGCCGGGCCCGCAGAACGGTGAAGGCCCAGGACCTCTGGTTCGCCATCCTCGACAGCCAGATCGAAACCGGTACGCCGTACATCCTGTACAAGGACGCCGCCAACAAAAAATCAAACCAGCAGAACCTCGGTACCATCCGCAGCTCCAACCTCTGTACGGAGATCATGGAGTACACAAGCCCGGATGAAGTGGCTGTCTGTAACCTGGCCAGCCTGGCCCTGCCGAAGTACGTCAACGAAGACAAGACCTACAACTTCGACCGCCTGGTGGAAGTGACCCGCGTAGCCACCCGCAACCTGAATAAGGTAATCGACCGCAACTACTATCCCATCGAGCAGGCCCGTAACTCCAACATGCGGCACCGCCCCATCGGCCTGGGCGTACAGGGGCTGGCGGATGCCTTCATCATGATGCGGATGCCGTTCGATTCTCCGGAAGCCAGACAGCTGAACAAAGACATCTTTGAGGCGATTTACTTTGCCGCCTGTACGGAGTCCATCGAGCTGGCCAGGAAGGAAGGACACTACGAAAGCTACCCGGGCTCTCCGGCCAGCAAGGGACAACTGCAGTTTGACCTCTGGGGCGTAACGCCCAGCGACCGCTGGGACTGGGCCGGCCTGAAGGAAGACCTGGCCAAGCACGGGATGCGGAACTCGCTCCTGGTGGCACCCATGCCCACCGCTTCCACCAGCCAGATTCTGGGGAACAACGAATGCTTCGAAGCTTACAGCTCGAATATGTACACCCGCCGGACGCTCTCCGGCGAGTTCGTGGTGGTCAACAAGCACCTGCTGCACGACCTCATCGGACTGGGGCTGTGGAACAACAGCATGCGTAACCGCCTGATGGCCAGCAACGGTTCGATCCAGGATTTCGACGACGTACCCCAGCACCTCCGCGACCTGTACAAGACTGTTTGGGAAATCAGCCAGAAAGTCGTGATCGACATGGCTGCCGACCGCGGCGCCTTTATTTGCCAGAGCCAGTCCATGAACCTCTTCGTGGAGAACGTCAATTTCGGCAAACTGTCCAGCATGCACTTCTATGCCTGGAGCAAAGGCCTCAAGACGGGCATGTACTACCTGCGCACCAAAGCGGCCCGGGATGCTATCCAGTTCACGGTTGATAAGAACGCCCTTCAGAAGGCGGGCGACCAGGGCACCGGTGAAGTGAAGCAAGGCAAACGGAAGCCGGGCGCGGACGCAGGTGCAACGGCCGCAGGAACGGAGCAGGCGGCAGTAACCACGGCACCGGCTACCGCCGTTGCGGAGGTTCCCGAGGTGGCCGCCCCGGCCACCAGGCCGGGCGTTGACGCCAATGGCTTCGAAGAGCTGAGCGCGGATCAGGTGGAGAACGTCGGTAAGGCGTGCAGCCTTGATGATCCGGACTGCATTGCGTGCAGTGCGTAAGCATTCCCGGCTTTAGCATCAGCTCGCTTGCCAGCCGTAATGCGGGGAGCAGGCTGCCCCCGTCGCCGAAAAACCGGGTTGACATTACCCGTCGGCGGATCGCCTGATCCCTGCGACCCACGCCATATAATGATCGCCCCTTTTGGTTCTGCCGAAAGGGGCGATTTTGCTTTGTCCGGCCCGCTTATCCCTTCTCTCAGCGGGTACCCCGTAGCCATGCTCAGGTAAGTTCCTTGACGCAGGGAAACAGGCAGATGGTGATCTGCGGGCGCCCGGACGGTGGAACTGGACAAAGGAGCACCCTGGTGTAGCTGATTATTCAGCTGCCTCCGGATAAGCCATTGACCAAGTCTTGTTTTACCCCTAATTTACCGGGACAAAACCCTGTAAATTATGCTGTTTCGCCCGCTGGTACTGCTCGTTCTCACCGGCCTTTTTGCCTGTGAAGCTGCCCCTCCCGACCTTACGGAAGGGAACTACCTGCAGGCCCCCTTCACCCAGCTGGATACCCTGGCGACGAACGACTGGTGGAACCGGGCGGAGAACCCCATCATTGACCTGAAGGTAGACCGGGATTCAGTCATTGCTTTCGGGGCCTATACCCTGGCGGACGGCGTACTGAAGCTCACGGCGCAGTTGTATCCACTCTACCCGGCCGAAAGCAAGGAGGTAATCCTGGAGGTAGAACGGGAGGGTGAATGGGAGGAAATCGGCCGTGGAGAAGTCCACGAACTGGGCTGGTCGACGTCTTTCCGGGTAGCAGGCTGGGAGGAGCAAGCCGTAACCCCTTACCGGCTGCGGCACGGAGAAAAGGCGACCTTCACGGGCAGTATCCGGGCGGTTCCGGCTGCGGCGGAGGAAATTGTTCTGGTCGCCATGAGTTGCAACTCCAACAAAGACCGTGGCGGCCGGCCGAACTACGTGCGTAATATCGAAGCCATTGACCCGGACCTGGTGTTTTTTGCCGGAGATCAGTCTTACGACCACCGGGAGCATACGGCGGCCTGGCTGAAGTTCGGGCAGCAGTTTCGGGAGGTCTTCCGCCACCGGCCGATGATCTCGATTCCGGATGATCATGACATCGGCCAGGGGAACCTCTGGGGGGAAGGTGGTAAAGTAGCGGAGAGCGGTGCTGGTCATGACGGTGGTTACTTTTTTCACCACGAATACGTGAAAATGGTGGAACGCTGCCAAACGGCGCACCTGCCGGATGCTTATGACCCGACACCGATTGAGCAGGGCATCGGAGTTTACTATACGAACTACCCGCTGGGGCCGGTAGATTTTGCGATCATCGAAGACCGTAAGTTTAAGTCCGGGCCCAGTGGAAAGATTCCCCAAATGGGGCCGCGACCGGACCACATCAACGACCCTGGTTATGACCCGGCGGCGATTGATGTACCGGGCCTGAAGCTGCTGGGCGACCGGCAACTGGATTTCCTCAACGCCTGGGCGGCGGATACTGCGGCCGGCCGGATGAAAGCGGTTCTCTCCGCCACCGGCTTTTGTGGCGGTGCCCACCTGCACGGTGGGGCTGACAACCGCCTGCACGCCGACCTGGACTCCAACGGCTGGCCGCAGACCGGCCGCAATAAAGCGCTGGCAGCTATGACCAGGGCCAATGCCGTACATATTGCCGGAGACCAGCACCTGGCTACCGTCATCCAGCACGGCGGGGAAGATTTTCGGGACGGCCCCTGGGCCTTCGTGGTTCCCGCCATTGTCAACAACTATTACAGTCGCTGGTGGTGGCCGGCCGACGAAAAGGCGGGCGGGAATCCAGATCCTGCTTCTCCCTTACCCTGGACGGGGGACTACCTCGATGGGTTCAACAACCGGATCACGATGCACGCTTACGCCAACCCCGATAGTGACTCAGCGGGGGCAGGCTTCGGCCTGATTCGCTTCAGGCCGGCAACCCGGCAGGTTGTTTTTGAATGCTGGCCCCGGGGGGCAGATCTGCGCCAGGGCAATGCCCGGCAATTTCCTGGTTGGCCAATAACTGTTGACCTGGCGTCGCGGTAAAACCAATGAGATGGGGAATACGTCGGTACACCTTTGCTCATTACCACCCTTGCTGCGCACCTGCGGCCGCGCCCGGTAAAGCCGGCTACTGGTTCTTTCTGGCTAACTTTTTCCGTTCCTGTTTTTGTGCCCGCCATTTTCCCTTTTCCCGGCGCCATTCCTCCAGGGTGCCTCGCTCCCGGTGGTATTTGCGCCGGCCCAGGCGAAACTTAACCTTGGCCTTCTCCGCAGGCTCCGCTGCGGGGGGCATTACGAGGAAAACCTTCCAGCCCGCTGCAGCATACCCCGTCGGTTGGGGGGGGACGTTCAGGACGCCGCGGCCAATGTTGCGTAAGGGGAGCGTGACGAGCAGGTCGGGCCCCTGGTTCAAGTGGTAAGTACCCTCAATAAAAAGCTGCAGGGCGGTGGATTGCACTTCCGTGCGGGGAATGGTCAGCACATTATCAACGAGGGAAAGCTTACCCTGCAGTGGCTGAAAACTGACTTGTTCGAAACGCTTGCGCATCAGGGCCTTTTTCCCGATTGCCCGCAAGAATTCCCAGTTGCTCAGCTGTAGCCCCGTCAGCGAATAGTCGAAGTTGCCCCGGGCACTGTCGAATACAATACGTTGCGCCTGCTCGTCGAGCAATCCGGTCATGTTACCGGTCGTCGAAAGCTTTCCGGTGACTGTCCCCTGCGGTCGGAGCGTGTCTTTTGGCAACTGGTTGAACTGCTGGCGGACGTCGTGCAGGGAAATATTTTCTACTTCCCAGCTCAGGTCGAAGGGGGAGAGTTGCTTTTCGTCGAGGGCGTAAGTAGCCTGGAATTTTACCGCACCTTCACCGAGGGAAAAACCGGATTCTTCCAGGACCAATTGGGTAGAATCCTGCAAGTGCAAGCCACTGTGGAGGTTGATGACCGGCGTCCGGTCCCAGAGCCAGAAAGTATCAATTTGCAGGTGCAGCTCGGGGCGAAAGGAATTGAATACTCCTTCGGTGGCAGAAAGCCAGGTGGCAGAGGAGGAGGTAGTGGTGGTGTCCTGCCGTTCGAGGGGCTGGAAAAAGTTCTGCAGGTCTGACCAGCCGAGGACTTCAGCAGTAGCCGTGGTTTTAACCCGGAAGCTTGTTGTCCTTTCCGGGGCCAGGAAGGCTGCAAGGCGATCCAGCTCACCAGCAAACTTCACGGAGCGTTGCGTGGAATCAGTGACCAAGTGGAGGGCGTACGCTGCGCGCCCATCGGTAACGTCTACGGAGAAGTGTCTGACGGGGACGAAAACCGCTGCCGGCTGATAGGCGACTTTGCTGTCGTTAATACTCAGCTGCAGGGTACTGCCTGAGAGCAATTCGGGGAGATTTTTGGGGATGCCCGTCAGTGCCAGGTCAAGGTCAAAGTAGCCCGTGCCGAAGAAAAAGTCCTCTGCTCCGAATAGTACATTGACGATGTGCGGATCGCCACGTAGCAGCAAGTGGGTATGTAAGCCTTCCGGCCCCGGGCCGTAGTTCATATTGCCGGAAAACAACTCATTTTTTCCGTCATCAAAAACCAGGTTACCCTGGTTATGTCCCGGAACAATACCGCCGGCGTCCTGCAGCTTTCCCTGGTGGGTAAAATCTATTTTCAGATCATCGGGTAGCGAGTCGAGTTCGACGGGTAGTTGCAGGCCAAAATAATTGAGGGTTGGCCGGAGAGCGTTGAGGTTGAGGTGCTCGGTCTGGGCGTTGATTTGAAAAGGGGTCTCCCGGCCCTGGTGCAGGCTGATACCTGCGCCAAAAGCAATGTTACTTCCGGCCCAATCGAAGGAGGTTTCCTCCAGGATCAGCCGGGAGTCGTCAAAATGGAGGCCGGTAGAGAAATCGGTCAGCGTAAAAAGGTTGTAATAGGCGACGGTATCAAACCGGGCATCTACGGTTGGGTGGAAGCGGTTTTCCAGCCCCGTAAGCGCGACTTTCAGGCGTTGAACGAGGGCGGAATCCACCACGGCGGATGCTGCGGGAGCATTATTGTTGA
>JAUIIF010000650.1 GCA_030431945.1 Bacteroidia bacterium
GCTCCGCCAGAAGTCGACGACCCAGGATGCCGCAAACTGGTACAGCGCGGCTTCTGCTGAAAACTTCGGTACCCCAACCAGACCTAACTCACAGGCCCGGACGGAACTGCCCGCCAGCCCCGGGCAAACCTTCAGCCTGGTGAACGAGACTTTCAGCCCTGATGGCGACAGTTTTGAAGACTTCCTCGAACTCCAGTACACCACCGATCGGGTAGGCTTTCTGGCCCGGGTGCGCATCTTCGATGCGCAGGGCCGGCTGGTGAGAACCCTCCGCCGTACGGAATTACTGGGCGGTACCGGTACCCTCCGCTGGGACGGCGCCAACGACGACGGCCGCCGGGCGAAGGCCGGCCTCTACGTACTCTTCGTCGAACTCTTTAATCCGGACGGAACAACCCGGGAAGAAAAACTGGTCGGGGTGCTGGCCGGGGAGCGATAAGGAGTAGTGCGCGAGCACTAGTCACGTTCTTAGCTTTACCTCCGCTGAAGCAGCCAGGGTATTGGCCTTGCACAGACAATTTTCCTACCTTCGCGGCCATGCGCATCGTAACTTATAACGTAAACGGCATTCGTGCCGCTCTGAAGAAAGACCTGGCCAGCTGGGCTGCGGCCACCGATATTGATGTCCTCTGCCTGCAAGAGACCAAAGCCACGGCGGAACAAGTCGAAATGGCAGACCTGGAAGCTGCCGGCTTTACCCACGCCCAGTGGCATAGTGCCACCAGTAAAAAGGGGTACAGCGGAGTGCTTACGCTGAGTAAAGTTGCGCCGGACTTCGTTCAGCACGGCTTTGGCTACGATGATTATGACCGTGAAGGAAGGGTCATCCGTACTGATTTTGGCGATCTCACCATCTTCAACTGTTACTTTCCTAACGGAGGACAAGGTGAAGAACGTCAGGACTTTAAGTATCGGTTCCTCGATCATTTTCTGGACTACATCAAGGAGCTCAGGAAAACCCGGCCGCATATTCTGGTCGTGGGGGACTACAACATTGCCCACGAGGAAATAGACATTCACGCTCCTAAAAGAAATGAAAACACCTCCGGCTTCCTGCGCCCCGAACGGGACTGGATGACCAAGTGGTTCGCCGAATCCGGATTGGTGGATACTTTCCGGCACCTCCACCCCGAAACCGTAGCCTACAGCTGGTGGAGTTACCGCGCCAACGCCCGCAACAATAACAAAGGGTGGCGGATTGACTACATGAGCCTGAGCCGCGAGATGATGGATCAGGTCAGGGCGGTAGAACACTTTAAGGACGCCGTTCATTCTGATCACTGCGCGATTTTGCTGGAAATAGGGTAGGGGGCTGTTGTCCCGTTTACTGGTCTATTGGTTTTTCCGGAGTGGTCCCCCTCGGGGCGGCGGTATGGGTTGGTTGCCTGATCCGGTCAACTGTAAGTTTGCACCGGCAACGTCAACCTTCTTGCCCGTTGTAACCTTGGTAACTAAGTAATAAGCATTCGCATGAAGCGTATTTTTTTCGATAACTCTGCTACGACGCCACTGGACCCGGAGGTGCTTGCGGTCATGACTGAGGTCATGGCAAAGAACTTCGGTAACCCTTCCAGCATCCATGCGGAAGGGCGGCAGGCCCGGGCTTTGATCGAAGCCGCACGCAAAACGGTCGCTAATGCCCTGAACTGCAGTATCGGTGAAATTTTCTTCACTTCCGGCGGTACGGAAGCCAACAATATGGCCCTGAAGAACAGTGTGCGGGACCTGGGGGTTACCCGCATCATCTCCAGTCCGTTAGAGCACCATTGTGTGCTGCACAGCCTGCAGACCATTGCCGCTAGCGGTGAAGCTGCGGTGGAGATGGTCCGGATCAACGAATTGGGTAATGTTTGCCTCGATGATCTGCGCCGGTTACTCGCAACCGGAGACCAGAAGACCCTGGTCAGCCTCATGCACGCAAATAATGAAATCGGGAACCTGCTGCCCCTGGAGGAAGTAGCAGCTATTTGTGAAGCAGCAGGCGCTTTGTTTCATTGCGATACGGTACAGACAATGGGGTATTACCCGCTTGATTTAGCGGCCACCCGGGTTAACTTTCTTGCTGGTTCAGCGCACAAATTCTACGGGCCCAAAGGGGTTGGCTTCATTTACGTCAATAATGACAACATCATCAAGCCGTACCTGGATGGAGGTGCCCAGGAACGCAACATGCGCGGAGGGACCGAGAACATTTACGGCATCGTCGGGCTGGCAAAGGCCGTGGAAAAGGCCGTGGCGGAACGTGCCGAACGGGCCGCTACCGTGCAAAAACTTAAAAACCATTTCCACGCTAAGCTGCAGGAGAAATACCCTCAGGTTGCTTTCAACGGCGACGTGACGGGCGGACACTACAAGGTGCTCAGCGTGAGCTTCCCGGAATCGCCAAAGGGCGATTTACTGCTGATGAACCTGGACCTGAATGGAATTTCGGCCAGTGGCGGGTCCGCCTGCTCCAGTGGTATCGACGTCGGGAGCCACGTGATTGGTCACCTGCATCCGGACAGCAAACGGCACACCATTCGCTTTTCCTTCAGTCACCACAATACCGAAGAAGAAGTCAACTACGTAGTCGATAAACTGGCGGGTATGCTTTAGGCCTCCCGGCAAATTGTGCCGACCGGCCCCTCAGAATATTTCCCTGAGGTTCGTGGCATCTTCCGGTTTCATCCGGCCGGCTAAAACCAGCCGGAGTTCCCGGCGGCGCAACGCTGCCGCAAAGCGCTGCTCTTCAATTTCTGCCAGCGGGACCACTTCGGGAACGGGAACCGGGGTACCGTTGTCCCTGTCCAGGGCCACGAAGGTGAAGTAAGCGTGGTGCGTTCGCCGCGGGTTCAGGCCCTGCATGGTGGCCGCAGTAGCCTGTACGTAGACCTCCAGGCTGGTGTTGAAGGCCCGGGTTACG
>JAUIIF010000651.1 GCA_030431945.1 Bacteroidia bacterium
CTCAACTCAGTAGCGCCGGCCTCCCATAAATCGTGTTCTATCCTCTGGTGGCCTTCTGCTGAGGAGGCGATGCGCATTCCGTGCCAGGCTTCCCCTTCAGCTAAAGACGCATAGGTGGTATGGTTGGTAAAATCGATGGTTCGCTCCCAGTATCCTTTAAGGTCCTCGCCCGATTGAAAAGGCGGCACCGGCGCCACGTAAGCATCAAATACCCAGCCCCGGCCCTCATCCGAACCAATATTTATCCACTTCCCCGGTAAGCCGTTGACAATCGTATTGTCAGGTCCAGTGTCGTCAATGATGCCCAAACTTTGCCCGTAGGGTAGTTTACTTATTACTGCGGAGTCCAGACTGGGGCCGCTGCGCAGGTTTAGTCCGTTCCAGGCGTTGGCGTAGTAGTAGGGCCGTAGTACGGTTGGATCGTACCATTTGTCGAAGGCGCGGTAGAGTGCTTCGTGGAGAATGGTGTTATGGTCCTCGTCTTTCAGGGGCAGAAAAGTTACTTCGGTAGCTTCTTCTCCCTCCTGAAAAACGCGGGCCAGCCGGCGGGAGCCGGCCATCATCACCGGATATTCTTCCCCGACGGAGACGAACAGGCGATCAGGAAAAACTTCCAGCTGATCGTGAAGGTGCTGCGTTTGCTGGTAGAGGTACGTGCTGTCCCACCACAGCGAAGGGCTGACGATCACGTAATCGTTGTAGGTACCGGGGTGTTGCAGGATGATTTCGGTGGCCAGCAGGCCACCCAGGGATTGACCAACGAGGGTACGGTGCCCGTTGGTACGGAACGTTGAATCGACGTAGGCCGTTAGTTCTTGCTGGAGGAAGCGGATGAAGTTGGCGGAGCCGCCGGTAGTTGGAAAGTCCCGGACATCGCGCGGGTCCGTGCTGGGGTAAGTGAAGTCGCGTTTACGGTCCACATTGGCAATCCCTACCAGAATGGTGGGGGGCATCATGTCGTGGTCATCCAGGTAGCGAAGCAGTCCGGCGGTGTGAAAGAAGTCTTCGTCAGCAGCTCCGTCCAGCAGGTAAACAACGGGAAATGACTCATCGGGGGCAGTGGCATAGGCTGCCGGCAGCAGCACATTGAGCTGCCGCTCTTCCTGCAAAATCTGGGAATAAAGAGAATAAGAGGCTCCGAAATGCAATGGCTGCTGGGCCGGCAGGAAACAAGGTAAAAGCAGCAGGAAAAGCCAGATAACCGGCGTGTTAATTTTCAAGGTAAGGACGTTTTGCAGGCTAGGTAGAACAATAATAATTGCTGACCGACTTACCAGCGCCCCCAAAAATCTGGCTATTTATTGTAGCCATTCTCTGCACCTGCGGCCGCGCCACCAACACACTTTCCGCGTAAATCACCCTTGCTATTGGTTACGCCTACGCCCGTTACCATCCGCCGCCTGCAATGACCGGCCTTTCCGAACAGCCGCCAATCGACGGACAAGTCAGGCCGCTACGCCTCCGCCCCGGCCGACGAATGATCCCTTTTTACGATTTGTCTTGCTCCTCCCCTTACTTCGCCTCTCCCGACCAACGCAAAAACGCCTTCAGGAAGCCCTCCAGGTCACCGTCCAGCACGGCGTCGGTCTGACTGGTTTGCCAACCCGTACGGTGATCTTTTACCCGGCGATCATCGAGCACGTAGCTACGGATCTGGCTGCCCCACTCGTTGGCGGTTTTGCCGGCCTCTACTTCGTCCCGTTCCGCCTGTTGCTTCTTGAGTTCGAGTTCATAAATGCGGCTGCGCAGCAGTTTCATGGCGCGGTCGCGGTTCTTATGCTGCGAGCGTTCATCCTGGCATTCTGCGACGATGCCCGTAGGCGCGTGGGTGACCCGGACGGCAGACTCCGTCTTATTCACGTGCTGCCCCCCGGCGCCGGAGGCGCGGAAGGTATCCCAGCTCAGGTCTGCCGGATTAATTTCCACCTCAATGGTATCATCCACCAGCGGGTGTACAAAGACGGAGGCGAAGCTGGTCTGGCGTTTACCCTGCGCGTTGAACGGGCTGATGCGCACCAGGCGGTGCACTCCGTTCTCTCCTTTCATCATTCCGTAGGCGAAGTCGCCCTCGATTTCCATGGTGGCGGATTTGATTCCGGCAGCGTCGCCATCAGTCCGCCCGGCCATGCTGACTTTATAGCCAGCGTTTTTTTCGCAGTACATCGTGTACATACGGAGTAACATTTCGGCCCAGTCATTGGCTTCGGTGCCTCCGGCACCGGCATTGATTTCGAGGATACAACCGAGTTCATCTTCCGGGCGGTTCAGGGTAGCCCGGAATTCGGCATCGTCCAGGACCGCAACGGTTTCCTCGTACTTGCGTTCCACTTCTTCTTCCGTCCCTTCTCCGTCCTTCAGGAACTCCTGCAGAATTTCCAACTCGTCTACCCTTTCCGCCACTTTCTCGTACTGGCCGAGCCAGTTTTTGTGACTTTGCACTTGCTTCATCACGGCTTCAGCGGCCTTGCTGTCGTCCCAAAAATTAGGATTCAGGCTTTGCTGGGTCAGGTCCTCAAGCTGAAAGGTCCGGCGTTCCACGTCCAGGTACCCCCGCAGTAATGCGAGTCGGTCTTTTAGTTCCTTGAGCTGATCGTTGGTCATAAGTAAGAAAAGGGAAAAGGATTAAAGGGAGAGAAGGAAAAGGAAGCGCACGCTTCCAAGCTGATCCAGCGCTCTTCGGAGGGCGAAAGTACAACATTTCAGCGGTGTCAGAAGTTGGGCGCGGTCGCAGGTGCAGGGACTGGTCAAAGGAACAGAGATAACCACTCACTTACAGGAATTCTCCTTTGAGCAAGTATTGGGATTTCTTCACCACCACATAACCGTTGCTGCCGCAGAAAAAGTGACGGTAGCACCAGAAGCGAACAAAACTCAGGAACGAGGAGGTTACACAAGAAAA
>JAUIIF010000652.1 GCA_030431945.1 Bacteroidia bacterium
CTGCGCTGGTACAGGGAGCCAAATACTTCGTAGAGTGGCTCCCACTTCGCCGTCCCTGCTTTCGCTTTCAGCTCCACGGCCAGGGCATAATCACGTGCCTGCACGGCGGCGTAGGCTTCCTGGAATTCCACCATATGCTTCAATTTCGGGGCGCGGCCGCGGGTGCAATGTTTGCGGGCTTTGGCGTAAGCCGCTTCGTATTTACCCTGGTACAGCAGCCTGGGTACGGAACTGCAGCCAACGAAAGGGAGACAACAGAGCAGGCAAAGGGCAGGTAAAAATTTCATGATGGCGGGCTTTGGCGAAAGGTAGCAAGCGGCGCCGGCAGTTTCCGTTAGCGTAGGGTTAATGGCTCCCTAAAAGGACGTTAAAGGCAAGCCACCCCTTCTCCCCTACCTAGAAAAATTCCGAATTACCTTACCAGCGAATTTTCGCTTACCACCCCTTGCTCACCCCACCCCGTTGGTTTACCTTTGGCGACATGATACAGTCGATCATTTTCATCCTGGTAGCTGCCGCCGCGTTGGGCTATGCCTTTTTCGGGTTTCGTAAGGTTTACCAGAACATCCAATTGGGGAAAGCGGAAGCAGTGACGGGCCCCACCGCTGAGCGGTGGAAAAACATGGCGCTGGTGGCCTTCGGGCAAAAGAAAATGTTCAAGCGACTGATTCCCGCCATCCTGCATTTTCTCCTCTACGTCGCTTTCGTGTTTACGCAGATTGAGCTGATCGAAATTTTCATCGACGGTATTTTTGGTGTCCACCGGTTTTTCGCCAGCGGACTCGGGGTGGTCTACAACCTCATCATCAGCACCATTGAAATCTTATCGGTACTCGCCTTCGTGGCTACCTTCATTTTCCTGGTGCGCAGAAATTTGCTGTTTATTCCCCGTTTCAACAAACCGGAGATGGCCGGCTGGCCCAAACTGGATGCTAATCTCATCCTTATTTTCGAGATCATCTTACTCCTCTGCATCTTCACCATGAATGGTACGGACGAAGTATTACAGGGCATGGATCCGGCCCATTATCCGGATACCAACCTGGCCGTTACCAGTTGGCTCGGTCCGGCAATTTTTGGCGGATTAAGCGAGGGGACGCTCAAAATCCTGGAACGCGTCGGCTGGTGGGGCCACATCCTTATGGTCTTCGTTTTCCTGGGGTACCTCCCGAAATCAAAGCACCTGCACATTCTGCTGGCCTTCCCCAATACGTGGTTTGCCAGGCTTAAGCCCAAAGGAACGCTCGAGAACATGCCGGAGATCATGAATGAGGTCAAATCCATGATGGGCCTGGGTGATCCGGATGCCCCGGAGCCAGACCTTAATGCGGAGTTGCCCGAGTTCGGGGCCAACGACGTTTTCGAAATGAGTAAGCTGGACCTACTGGGGGCCTACAGTTGTACGGAGTGCGGTCGCTGCACCGCCGTCTGCCCGGCCAACATCACGGGCAAAGCCCTGAGCCCCCGCAAAATTGTGATGAACCTGCGCGATCGTTCAGAAGAAATTGGTGAAAAAATACGTGCCGGAGACGTGGCCTGCGCCAAGGACCCCGAGCAGCCCCTGACGGCGGAGAACTTCGACGATGGCCGAAACCTCTGGGACTACATCACCCGGGAAGAAATCCATGCCTGTACTACCTGTAATGCGTGCGTGGAAGCGTGCCCCGTACTGATCAATCCGCTGGAAATGATCATGAAACTGCGGCGCCATGAAATCCTGACCGAAGCTGCCGGGCCGCAGGACTGGCTTCCCCTTTTCAATTCCATTGAAAACCAGCAGCGTGCCTGGAGCGTAAGTACTTCGCGTACCGCCTGGACGGAGGAATAGACCCAGCCCGGGTAAACAAAAGTAACCACAACTGCCCCCAGCGGGTGCCTGCCCCGGTCACGTACACCAACGCCGGCAGCAAGAAAAAGCCAAACATCATGACGGTAAAAACAATGGCGGAATTCGCCGCCGAAGACAAAACTCCGGAAATTCTGTTCTGGGTAGGCTGTGCGGGCAGCTTTGATGACCGGGCCCAGAAGGTCACGCGGGCCTTCGCCGAAATCCTCACTACCGCAGGCATTGAATTTGCGATCCTCGGTGAGGAGGAAGCTTGTACTGGTGACCCCGCCCGACGGGCGGGCAATGAGTTCCTTTTTCAAATGACGGCCCTCCAGAACATCGAAACCCTGAACATGTACGGGGTGAAAAAAATGGTAACGGCCTGCCCCCACTGCTTTAACACCATCAAAAACGAATACCCTGCCCTGGGCGGGACGTACGACATTGTCCACCATACTCAACTGCTACAGGAGCTGATTGATGATGGCCGGATAAAAATGACGGAAGGCGGCACTTTCAAGGGTAAGCGCATTACGTACCACGACAGTTGCTACCTCGGCCGGGCCAACGGCATTTACGAAGCCCCGCGGGCCGTCCTGGAATCAATCGATGGTCAGCTCGTCGAAATGAAGCGGAGTAAGACCAACGGTCTTTGCTGTGGCGCCGGAGGCGCCCAGATGTGGAAGGAGGACGAACCCGGTGCCAAGCGGATCAACGTAGAACGCGTTGAAGAAGCGCTCGGAACCGGCGCCGAAGTCATCGCTGTCAACTGCCCGTTTTGCCTCACGATGATGACCGACGGCGTCACCGGTAAGGAAAAGCAGGAAGCCGTCATGGTCTATGACCTCAGCGAGCTTATCGTCGGGCAAATGGCTAAGTAGTGCCCGCTTTGCGTTTACCTCCCCACCCTGCACCTGCGGCCGCGCCCAAATGAGCCCAGGCGGTACCACCGATCACCCGGCCCTTCCCCCCGGGACAGGCGCTGCGCGGTAGCCATTGGCCTGCCTGAGCAAAGACCTGATTTTAGGACTGGCGGTGCATTTCGTTATGCATTCAGCTGCCCTCGGTTA
>JAUIIF010000653.1 GCA_030431945.1 Bacteroidia bacterium
CGTCTCCCGGAGCGTAGATGACCAGCATCGTCGTTCGGCGGGCTCCCATCCACTTGCTGGGCAACATGGTCATCAGTACCGGATCCTCGTTGTATTCACGGCTGATGAGCAGCCACATATCGATGCCTTCGCGTTGCATGAGCGCCGGTAAGACGGTGGCGGCGCGTTCCTGCAACCAGGCGTCGTGGAGCCCCCCCTGCTGTTCCAGGGTAAGCAGGGCCGGCATGGTAGTCTGTGCTGACAAAAAGCCGCAAAAGAAGAGAAGAGGCAGTAAATGTTTCATGCGGGAAAGATAGGAAGCCCTCCCGTAAAGTGAAGCAAGCCGGAAACCTTTAGCCAGGTACTTCGCAGCAGGCTGCCAGCAGATCGACGTATTCCGGCCGGTCGCCGGCCAACTTATGGATGAATTTATTTTTCACCAGGCCGTCCACCAGGACAAAAACACCGGGCATCTGGAAGCCGTCTCCCAATTGTTGCGTCCCCACACCGTGCCCATCGAGGACACCGGCCTGGAAGCCGCGGATCCAGGAGTGCAGGCCGAAAAGTTGGCGGGCAGTCCCTTTCGTGAGGCCAAATGCTTCGTAGTAACGGCACTCCGGGTCAGCAACGTGCTCAACGTTACGTAACTGATACTTTTCAAAGTATTTCTCTGCCGTTTCCGTGTCCGACATATGCACCAGGACCAGCCGGCCGCCGTAGAGGTTGATTTGCTCAAGACGTGCCGCCAGATCGGAAAGTGCCTCCCGGCAAAAAGTACAACCGAAGTGGCGCAGAAACACCAGAAGAACCGGCTGCTGCATGCTCAGTTCCTTTACCGAGGCACCCTGATCGGTGGTCATTTGGTTGAAAGCAAGGTTGAAATTAGCCGTAGGCATGCGCAGAAATTTTTCTAAAAATAGGAACTAAGTCGTTGCGGATCAGCTTCCCGATTGTAAAAAAACGTCCATATTATCGCCCGCCGAAAAACACACTCTTTGCAGCCGCCCGTCTGCCCGTTATTATGAGCCCGGTCCCCTGCCCGAGTAAGCATTGAGACAATACCCTTTAAACCGAAATTATTCCGTCTTACCCAATTCCGTCAGCAATTCCCGCTTCAGTTCCAGGGCGTTCTGAATTTCCGTCATCCGCTCCCGGGTATTCTCGTAGCCCAAATCGTGCATGTCCTGCAGTTTCGTGAAATTGAAAATATTGCAGTCGTTCAGTGAGGATGGCTCGATGACTATATCGCAGAGTTCCCGACTCGGCAGGGTGTTGGCCATGATGGAGAGGTCAAAACATCGCCAGACGATGTTGACCACGGAGCCGACATCGGCCGGCGGAAGCAAGCCATAAGGCATCAGATTGCTACCGATGATGAAATCAGTATTGTGCAATAACGGTTCTACCGGCATGTTCTTAATAACCCCTCCGTCAACGTAATGTGCACCGTCAATAATAACGGGTTTAAAGACGAAGGGAATGGAGCAACTGGCCGCTACAATATCGTGGAGCGGACCTTCACTACGAATCTCCTGCTGGGCGGTATTAAGGTTCGTTATGCCTACGTGAAGCGGGTATTTGAGTGCCGCAAAGGAGTTTTCCGGAAGCAGCACCGCCAGTCGTTCCTTCAGGTAATCCAGTTTCGTCAGGCCCGTTAAGGGAATGCCTACTTTGATAACCCGTAACAGGGAGGACTGGTGCACGAACTGCATCATCTCATCGGGGCTCAGGCCGGCAGCGTACATGGTCCCCACAATGGCGCCAGAGCTTACGCCGACGATCTGGCTCGGTACTATGCCGGCCTCCAGCAGTGCCCGGATGACGCCAATGTGCGCAGCACCCCGGGCACCACCGCCCGAGAGGGTAAGGCCGATCTGTAAATCACTTGTTTTCACGATTGGATAACACTGCGGGGGGACTATTGGATTAAAGAAACAAGACTACACTGCTAGTGGTAGAGTTCATAAGTATCTGGCCGTTTAGTCCGTAGGATTTTTGTGCTGTGGAGAGGCGCTTGAACCGGAGTTTAGCCGTAGCTACCACGCAGTAGCCGCGAAGCGAAATGAGGATTCAAGCAACGAAGCCACAGCGTAAAAAGACAAGGAATAACGGTCAAGTATTTGTGAACTCTACCACTAGACACCGCAGGTCCCCCTGCGACGATGGCCGGACACGCTATTTAGAGCTCCAGGTCCCCGCCGATTTCCTCGTGCCACGGTAAGCCATGGGCGCCCAACTTCTCCAGGAAAGGATCAGGGTTAAACTGCTCTACGTTGAAGACACCCGCTCCCGTCCACTTGCCGGTCAGGAACATCATGGCGCCGGTCATTGCCGGCACACCGGTAGTGTAGCTGACGCCCTGGGCGCGGGTTTCCCGGTAGGCTTGTGCATGGTGGCAGTTGTTCCAGATGTAATACGTCTGGGGTTTGCCGTTTTTGATGCCACGGATCCGGCACCCGATGCTGGTCTGCCCCACGTAATTTTCTCCCAGTTCCCCCGGGTCGGGAAGCACCGTTTTCAAAAATTCCAGCGGGATGATTTCCACCCCTTTGTGCAGTACGGGTTCGATGCTGGCCATGCCAATATTCTGGATGACCCGGAGGTGGGTCAGGTATTCGTCCCCGAAAGTCATCCAGAAACGCGCGCGCTTCAGGGTCGGGAAATGCTTGACCAGGCTTTCCAGTTCCTCGTGGTAGAGAACGTAACTGGCTTTCGGCCCTACTTCCGGGTACGTCAGGTCTCTGCTGATGCTGAAGGGCTTGATTTCGACCCACTCCCCGTTTTCCCAGTATTTTCCATTCTGGGTGATCTCCCGGATGTTAATCTCAGGGTTGAAGTTCGTAGCAAACGCTTTACCGTGATCTCCGGCATTGGCGTCTACAATGTCCAGGTAGTGCATTTCATCGAAAATGTG
>JAUIIF010000654.1 GCA_030431945.1 Bacteroidia bacterium
TTTTCTTCTTTCCAACTTTTTGCTCAGGACGCTGCTGAACTGCCGGTGACCGACCCCATCCCCGCTCCCGCAGCCGAGGAAAAGGAAGACGAGGAACCAAGCTTCAGCCTTACGGGTTACGTGGATGCTTACTACCAGGCTAACTTCAGCACCTCTGCGGCACCCGGGGAAGACCCGCTGGTATTCCCAACTTCCTTTACCGACTTTCCAAATACCTTTGGCATTGGCAACGTTAACCTGCTGGCCGAAAAGAGTATGGGAAAGGTGAGCTTTGTGGGACAGATCGGTTTCGGGCCCCGTGCCTACGGCGCCAACAGCGACAGCAATAATGATTACCTGGGCATTCCGGGGAACTTTGCTTCCACCGTACAGCAGCTTTTCGTAACTTACTCCCCGTCCGAATCCGTTACTTTCACGCTCGGTAACTTCGGTACCTTCGTTGGGTACGAAGTGATTGATGCCCCGGCCAACATGAATTATAGCATGAGCTACATGTTCAGTAACGGTCCTTTCTACCACACTGGTTTTAAGGCCGACTTTGCCCTTGCGGAAGGTTTCGGTGCCATGGTGGGTGTCTTTAATGATACGGATAGTAAAATTGACGCCATCGGCGGCAAGCACCTGGGAGCCCAGTTGAGTGCTGAAACCGGCGGGCTGGCCGCTTACCTCAACTTCCTCTACGGGGTGGAAGCGGAAGACGTGATCGACGAGGAAGACCTGACGGAGTTTCAGGTTGACCTGACGGCCACGCTGGAAGTAAGTGAAACCTTTATGCTCGGCCTGAACGCTACCAGCTACAGCACTTCTGTAGACGGAATGGCCGCCGGCGGTTTCTTCGGTACGGCCCTCTACGCTACCGCCGCACTCAGTGAGGCGGCAGACCTGAGCTTCCGCGGCGAATACTTTGGCAACACGGCCGCCGATGGCGATACCAGTGATCAGCCTAACGTAATTGCCCTCACGGCCAGCGGTAACTTCAAAGTGGGTGATCTGCGGATCATCCCGGAACTGCGTTTCGATACGGGAAGCAACGGCTTCACCTTCGGCGACGACGCTTCGGACGAAAGCGCTTTTGCTTTCATCCTGGCGGGCGTTTACAGTTTCTAAACAACACTAAACACTGTGGGACGGCCGCAGACCCGGCAAAGCATTGCTCCGAAACACGGCATTACTTTGCACCTGCGGCCGCGCCCCTTTATTATTAACTGATTTAACCAATCAAACAAACTTTTTTATGGCTACCAAGCATAAGCTACAGTACGTCTGGCTCGACGGTAACGAGCCCATGCAAACGCTGCGTTGCAAAACCCAAATCAAGGAAGACTTCAGCGGTAAGCTGGAAGATTGTCCGATGTGGTCTTTTGACGGATCCTCCACCGGACAAGCCGAGGGCGGAAGCTCCGACTGCCTCCTCAAGCCCGTTGCCATTATCAAGGACCCCCAGCGTAAGAATGGCTTCATCGTCATGACGGAAGTCCTCAACGCCGACGGTACCCCACACCCCACCAACGCCCGGGCCACTATCGATGACGAAGACCAGGACTTCTGGTTCGGCTTTGAGCAGGAATACTTCCTCATGGACATGGATACCAATCTGCCACTCGGGTTCCCCGCTGACGGTACGATGCCTCCACCCCAGGGCCAGTACTACTGTTCCGTAGGCGCGCGCAACGCCTTCGGCCGCGAAATCGTCGAGGAGCACCTCGATGCCTGCCTCGATGCCGGCCTCACGGTGGAAGGGATCAACTGCGAAGTCGCGCCCGGTCAGTGGGAATTCCAGACTTTCGCCAAAGGCGCCAAGGAAGCTGGTGATCAGATCTGGCTCGGTCGCTTTTTGCTCGAGCGCGTGGCAGAAGCCTACGGCGTCTGGATCGAGTACCACTGTAAACCACTGAAGGGCGACTGGAACGGTTCCGGTATGCACGCCAACTTCTCCAACTCCTTCCTCCGTGACAGCGGTAAGAAAGAAGATTACGAGAAGGTATGTGAGGCTTTCCGCCCAGTGACCAAAGAACACATCGAAGTGTACGGTCACGACAACCACATGCGCCTCACCGGCCTGCACGAAACGCAGAGCATCCACGAGTTCAGCTTCGGCGTTTCCGACCGTGGTGCTTCCATCCGTATTCCAATCGCTACCGTAGAGCGCGGCTGGAAGGGCTGGCTGGAAGACCGTCGTCCGAACTCTGCCGCTGATCCTTATAAGGTAGCTGCACGGATCGTGAAGACCGTAAAGCCGGTAAGCAAATAAATTCCTCCGCGAGGAAAGGTGCCGCAGGGGCTATTTATTGATCGCCCGCCAGTGGCAGCTGTCCTCCGGTACGGCAGTTTAATCTGACGACAACCGTCTTAATCGTTGCTACGGTTATTTCCAGTGCTATCAGGTTAAATCAGCTCAGGTTCCGCTCGAATTAGCGGGACACGGATTTTCCCGGGCCACCCTTAGGTGGTCCGGGTTTTGTGTCCTTATATATAAGGTCTGGGCAGGGCCCTGTCCAACAGGCCGGCTGGGGGGGCATAAGTAAGACACGCCCACATTGTGCCTGAGGTCCAAACTCCGGGCAAGCAGGTGAATTACGAAAAAGGGACAGTTGAACGAGTGTTTTTTCAATGGGCGCGGCCGCAGGTGCCAGACCAAGCCCGGAGGAAGCAGGGTGGGGGAGAGCGGCGGTACCGGATCTTTTTACCTGCGTCGGGGAGTTACGGGGAAGTTTTGCCTGATTTAAAGGCCCGCCGGAGGTACGCCGAAAATAGTTGGTATAAAATTTACACTATCCCCCGACGATAGTTCTGCGTATGCAGCTGCCCGCCAACTAAAAATAGCCGCCAGGCGAGCCAGGGGAGATAAGCATCGGTAGCTGAAAAAAAGGTTGTTTTCGATGGGGGAAATAC
>JAUIIF010000033.1 GCA_030431945.1 Bacteroidia bacterium
GAAGAACAGCTTCACGGATCCCGTCTTCTGGGATACGAATGACGCTAGTTGTAACTACTAAGTTGAACGTTATCCTATCGCCCGGTTGGGCCAGGCCCTACAACCTAGGGCTTGGCCCGGCGGGATAGGATTCTAATCTAAACTATTAAGCTACGCCCTGTCGGGCGTGCGATTAAATAATCTAAATATGCTTAAGAAAGTATTATTTCTTCTTGCAGCTGCTGCCATCGTGATGACGGGATGTAAGGATGAGGAAAAAGGCCCGATCCTGACGCAGGAAACCCTGCTCTTCGGCGCTTTCCCCTTCCTCAATGAATTGCGTACAGCGGAATTCGACCTTGCCAATCTGAACAGCTCCGTGTACGAAATGGAGGTGTACTTCGTGGACAACGAAGGCGGTACCGCCGTTGCACAGTACAACGTTTACGCTGCCTTTGATGACAATAACCCCGCCAATGGTGACCTGTCTTCAGAATCTACCCTCTGGAAGAGCTTCGGCCCTTCTGATTTTGCGCCCACGGGTTCTAAGGGAAACCTTGGCATGACCCTCACCATTCCATTCTCCGAAATTGCCGCCTTCGTTGGTGCTGGTAATACTGGTGATGTTATCTCTGGTGACCGCTTCCAGTTCCGCACTGAAATCGTTCATACGGATGGACGGGTGTTCTCCTCCGCAAATTCTACTCCAGCCATCACCAATGCCTTTGGTGGAATCTTTAACTTTAACGTTAATGCAACCTGCCCGCTGGATGATGCTGATTTCGTTGGCACCTACGCCATCTCTTACGGCAACGTTTATGACCCCTTCAACCTCTTTGGTGATGCTGATGACCCCGATCCGGTCCAGCCACTGGGTGATCTTGATGGTGTCACCGTTACGCTGAGCACCGTTTCTGGGTCTACGACTCGTCGTAGCTTGACCTATGGTAATCGTCTGTGGCTGCCATCTTACGGTTTTGCTACAGGAACGGTCACCTTGGACTTCGCCTGCGATCTGATGTCCTCTACGGATGCACTTGACTCAGGCCTTACTTGTGGTGATGGCTCCATCGGCTTCAGCCAGTCTGAGACTGTACCGAGCCCCTTCGTGCTGGACGATGACAGTACCTTTGAGGTCTTTTACGAAGATTTCACCCGTGGAGGCTGTTACAGCGGGGTCGATCGACCATTCAGTATTGTTTTCACCAAGCAATAAGAAGCTGTAGCTTCTGCGGACACCGTTTTTAACGTGTCCTTTGAATGCCTGAAAGGGGTGTCTTCCGGAAACGGAAGGCACCCTTTTCTCTTTTCGTTGGAACAGCCGGGAAATCAGCGCGTGGACGTACCATTCCCACGAGTTTCCATCAGCTTTACGCAAGCAGCTGATTTATCAACCCTACCTTATTACCTGGTGCCCTACCACTTGATCGTGTACGTGTAACCCCCGCTTTTTGCCGGCTGGTCCGGAATCACTTTTCCACTGATCTTAGTACCGGTTGCCGTATAAGAAATCTGCATTTTCCCGGAGGTTACCCGTGGCTTGGGTTGTACGGTACGTTTTGGCTTCGGTAGCTTGAAGTTGATGTTAATGTCCTGATGAATCCGGACCTTCTTTTTGCTACTCTGTGGAACCGTAAAGCGCAGCAGAGCCACTACCCGGAGCGCTTCCTCGTCACAACCGTGACCAATGCCTTTTTTTACCTTGGCATCCGTAACCTTTCCCCGGTAGTCCAGCCCGTACCGGATGACTACCGTTCCTTCCACTTTGGCCGCCAACGCGGCCGGAGGATACGTAAGGTGCTCCGCTACAAATTTCTTCATCGCAGCTGTACCACCGGGATATACCGGACGGGAAACGTGCGTAGGTCGGTTTTTAGCCATGCCACAAGATAAGGAAACACTCCGCAACCCGTACTCCGCAACTCAAAACCCTTTCCTATATTGGGAGCACTTAAAAAACGTTTCACGTGCAGATAAAAAAACCAAGTAAAGAATACGACGCGGTGATTGTTGGTTCCGGAGCCGGTGGCGGTATGGCGGCCAACCGACTGGCCGCCGCCGGACTGAACATTGCCATTATTGAAGCAGGACCCTACTTTGATCCGGCCGATCCCAAACAAAAGACCCAACTACGCTGGCCGTGGGAAAGCCCCCGGCGGGGCGCCAGTACCCTGCGTCCCTTTGGCGACTTTCACGCCGGCTACGGTGGCTGGCAGGTAGAAGGAGAACCCTACAGCACCGTAGGAGACACTAAGTTTGACTGGTGGCGAACGCGCGTACTCGGCGGGCGAACCAACCACTGGGGGCGCATCAGCCTGCGCTTCGGCCCCGATGATTTTCACCGCAAGGACATTGACGGGCTTGGCGAAAACTGGCCGATCAGGTACGAAGAAATCAAGCCTTACTACGATCAGCTGGACAAGATGGTCGGCGTATTTGGCACGAACGAAGGGCTACCCAACGACCCGGATGGCTTTTTCCTGCCGCCACCAAAACCCCGCCTGCACGAATTGCTTACCGTAAAAGGTGCCACCAAAGCAGGCGTCCCCATGTATCCGGGACGTCTTAGCATGGTTACCAAAAGAATTAATCAGGACCGTGGCGTCTGCTTTTATTGCGGCCAATGCTCCCGGGCCTGTGCAGTTTATGCAGACTTCAGCGCCGGTACTGTTCTCATCTTCCCCGCCATCAAGAATGCGAAAAACGGCAAAGGCGGTCAGGTCGATCTGTACGTGAACTCCATGGCGCGCGAAGTAATTACGGACGACCAGGGCAAGGCCACCGCCGTAAGCTACATCAGCAAAGATGACCGTCGGGAATACCAGATTAAAGGCAAAGTAATCGTCCTGGCTGCCTCCGCCTGTGAAACGGCCCGGCTGCTGTTGAATTCCAAGGCCCCCGGCCACTCCAATGGCCTGGGCAACGGCTCCGGAACCCTCGGCCGCTATCTGCACGACAGTACCGGAACGGGAACGAGTGCCTTTATTCCCAGCCTGATGAACCGGGAACGCTACAACGAAGACGGCGTTGGCGGAATGCACGTCTACGCACCCTGGTGGGGAAATAATAAAAAACTTGATTTCCCCCGGGGCTACCACCTGGAAGTGTACGGCGGTATGGGCATGCCCAGCTATGGCTTCGGCGGAGGCCACAAGGCCATTCAAAAAATGCTCGGCTACAAGGCAGGGGGCTACGGCAACCCACTGATGGACGAAGTAAAATCCTACTACGGTGCCGTAGTCGGCATTTCCGGCCGCGGTGAGGCAGTGGCCCTGCACGATAATTATTGCGAGATTGATCCTGGTAAAGTGGACCAGTGGGGCATTCCCACCCTGCGTTTTCATTACAAATGGAGCGACCACGAGCGTCTGCAGGCAAAACACATGCACGAATCCATCCGGGAAATTCTTACGAGCATGGGGGGGGAACTCTTCGATCCGGAAATTCCCTCTTACGAAAGGGACCACGGACTGCTGGCACCCGGTGCCATCATCCACGAAGTCGGTACGGCCCGGATGCATGACGATCCGAAGCAAGGGGTAACCAATAAGTATAGTGCGCTGCACGAAGTACCTAATGTTTACCTGACCGATGCTTCCGTCTTCACCTCCCAGGCGGATAAAAATCCTACCTGGACCATCATGGCGCTCGCCATGCGCGCGGCCGACCACATTATTTCCGAACGCAAAAAAATGAACATCTGATGAATCGTCGATCAACCCTCAAAAACCTCCTGGCCGGTGCTGCCGGCGCCGCCCTCCTGAGTAAGGCTACAAGCTGTGAGGCGCCGCCAGCCGTTGAGGCCGGCGCCGTAGAAACGGAAACAGCTGGCTACGGAATGCGCTTCCCCCACGAAATCAAGCACGATGAGCGCATCGCTGCCGATGCCTTTTTTACCGACGCCGAAAAAAAAGACCTGGGTATTCTTGCCGACATCATTACCCCCGGCACCGCTACGGAACCCAAAGCAACGGATACCGGGGTGGTTGATTTCTTCGAATTCATGGCGCTGGACCTCCCCGATTACCACCAGGGAATTTTGCGCGGCGGGCTCGGCTGGCTGAACATCGAAGCGGGCAAACGCTTCGCCGGCCGCTATTTTGCGGAACTGACCGATGCTGAAAGAATCCAAATCGTCGAAGACATCGCTTATCCGGAAGAAGCAAAAGGCACGGAATTCGAAGCCGGAGCCGCTTTCTTCGATCGGGTGCGCTACCTGACCCTCACCGGCTATTTTACCAGCAAGGAAGGCATTAAAACGCTTGATTACCAGGGCAATTCCCCGAATGTGTGGGATGGGGTGCCCCAGGAAGTGCTGGACAAGCACGGCCTGGCTTATGACCCGAAGTACTTGCCGCTTTACGTCGATCAAAGTAAGCGGGACATACAGGCCGAATGGGATGACGATATGAATTTGATTACTTAACCAAACGAGCAATAACCCCCTCAGGACCAGAGGTTTAGTTCGTCGGCCGAGGCGAGAGCGCAGCGATCTGACTCGTCCGCCGAACGGTAATCCTGCGGTAGGCAACAACGTAGCTGTCCGAACAGAACCACTTGTTCCTCGCACCTTAGCCGATTGCCCTGTCTAATCAAACGCGCACTACCCCCCTCAAGCCCAGAGGTTTAGTTCGTAGGCCGCAGCGATCTGAATCGTCCGCCGAACGGTAAGTGGTCGTATTATCTTTAGCCACGGCAAAAAAAAGACTAAAACACTACCAAACTAACGAACTACCGTACTACCTTCGCGCCGGGCAGCGCACGGTCAGCTCCTCCTGAACTCCCCCAGGGCGGAAACGCAGCAAGGGTAGGGAGTTGTAGCGACCGGTGCGTCTGCCTATTTTTATGCCCTGACGGCTCCTTCCGGTGGCTTATATTTGACGGCACAAGTTGCTCAAAAACGGGAAGGGGCAAAGAATAAGTAAGTAATGACGAACGGAAATATGGATCTCGGCTTGTTGGTGTTGCGCCTCTGGTTCGGATTGGAAATGGCGCTGGCGCACGGCCTGCCGAAGTTACAGAAAGCACTTAGTGGAGATATGAGTTTCGGTGATCCGATCGGTCTGGGAGAACCGGTCAGCCTGGTCCTCGCCATCTTTGGCGAGTTTTTCTGCGGCCTGTTCATCGCTGCGGGGTTCTTTACCCGCCTGTCTTGTATTCCCTACCTGATCACGATGCTGGTAGCTGCTTTCATCGTCCACGGCGGCGATCCGTGGGGCAAAATGGCCTACCCGCTTATGTACGCAGTAGCGGCCATTGTGCTGCTGCTGACGGGGCCGGGCCGCCACTCCCTCGATCACCGCATGTTTGTAGCCAAAACCGGCGTCTGATTTACCAGAGGCAGGGTCAGGATAGCTAAAATAAAGTGCCTGCTTCACTTAGGCGCAGCCACGTCTTTTGGGCGCGGCCGCTGGTGCAAACCAGGCAATTTGTAGCAGGGTTAAGGACCATGAAGTAACTTTGCCCTCCCGTGCAAGTATCCGTCATCATCCCCGCCTATAATTCCGCTGCCTGGCTCGAACGCGCCTTTGCGTCGGTACTGCTGCAGCAGGGAGTTACTTATGAGGTCATCATCGTAGACAATAATTCTACGGACGGCACCGCGGTAGTTATGGCGGAACTGCAGGCAAGACACCCACGATTGGTGCGCTTGTCCCGGGCGACGCGCCAGGGCTCCGCCGCCGCCCGCAACGAGGGCTTACGACTAGCGAAAGGAACCTGGATTCAATTTCTCGATGCGGATGATGTACTCCTGCCAGGGAAGTTCATCCGGCAGCTGGGCCTGGTTGATAATGCCACTGAGTGGGTCATCGGCGCCTGTATCCGCCGCGATACGGCGGGGAACGATACCATTTCTCCCCTAAACGAAGACCCCTGGAAAGGCCTGGTCCATAACGGTGGGGTGGGCCACACAAATTCCAACCTTATCCGCAGGACGTTACTGGAAAAACTGGGCGGACAAGACGAAAATTTACCAAATGGCGTAGATACAGACTTGTATTTCCGGTTGCTACGGGCTGGCGCCAGGGTGGTCTTCGACCACCAACCCTCCGCCATTTACCTGGATCGGGCGGGCTATCGCCTCTCCGAATTACCGGGTAGTACCTCGCGCCAGCGGATGGTACACCTGATTGGCCAGGTGATCGGGTACCTGCAGACCGATCGCCCCCGCTACTTCGCGGAGCAGGAAGGGTTTTTCCGGGCCGCCCTGGTGAAAGCCATCAGGGTGCTGGCCACACAAAACCTGGAGGAGGCAAAGGCGTGCTTTCGTCAGTACTTCCCCGGCGGCCTCCCGCTCAAGACCCTTGATACCTCTATTCTTCCCCGTTTTGTACAGCTTTATCCCGTCCTCGGTTTCGGACCAACGGAAAGTATGCGCCTGGTGCTCCGTAAGCTCTTGCCGGCCTCTTTACGCAAATCCATCAAGGGCGTATGAAAACGGAAACACCCGAGGTATCAGTCATTATTCCTGCTTACAATGCAGCGAAATTCCTGGGCCGGGCAGTTGAGTCGGTGGTGGCCCAGGAAGAGGTGGATTGGGAGCTCCTGATTGTCGACAATAATTCTACCGACGGAACGGCAGCCATCGCCCGTAGTATTTCTGACCGTTACCCCACCAAAGTAAAGCTCCTGCAAGAATCGCGTACCGGAGCCGCGGCGGCTCGAAACCGCGGGCTGTTTGCCGCCCGGGCAGACTGGGTCCAGTTCCTGGACGCAGACGATGTCTTACTGCCCGGTAAACTGGCCCGGCAATTAGCGCTGCCTGATCCGGGTGACTGGATTGTAGGCACCGTGCTCATCCAGGAAGCCAACGGTAACCGTAAAACTTATCTGCCCGGCAGCGAGATCTGGCCGGCTTTACTATCCTTCACGGGCCTGGGGCACCTGGATGCTAATTTATTCCGAAAATCACTGTTACTCGAATTAGCTGGTTTTGATCCGTCTTATCAGGTCGGGGAAGACTTTGACCTTTTTTTCAGAATCGCTCAGGCTAAAGCACCGAGGGTGCTTGACTTTACCCCCGGCGCCGTGCACATACACCACGATGATCCCCGGCTGACGACCACGAACTGGCGGCAGAACTGCCACGTAAGGTTGCAATTAGCCGAGCGTATGGTTGCCTATTTACGGGAAGCCGACCCCGCCTGTTCCTTAGCCACCACCGCCCAGCGGAATGCAGCCCTGCTCCAGGGCATCAGAAGGCAGGCGACCTATGACCTCCCCGGCAGCGAGACAAGCTTACGGCGAAATTTTCCTGACGGCTGGCGACAGGCTGTTTTCCCTCCTGACTTTTTACCGGGCCTGAGATGGCTGTACCGCATCTTTGGCTTTTCCTTTACGGAACGGCTGCGTGTAGGGCTGCGCAAGTACCTTAGCCACCAGAATTGAATTAACCATAGCAATGACGCTAAGTATTGTTATTACCACCTTCGATCGTACCGACCTGTTGCGATTGGTCCTGGAAGACCTCCGGCAGCAAGAACCTGCTGCAGAACCTTACGAGGTCATTGTGGTAGACAATGCCGGGCAAGCCGCCTGCGCCACCCTCGTCGACTCCTTTGCCTACCGTTACGTAGTGGAAAAGAAGGTCGGCCACTGCCACGCAAGAAACCGTGGGCTGGAGGAAGCAAGGGCACCGTGGGTACTGTACTTTGACGATGATGTTCGTTTACCCCCCGATTTATTACGCCAATTTTTGGCTTACTTACCGCAGGTAAAGGGCGCCGCCTTCGGCGGCGCGTTCCACCACTGGTACCTGTCGCCCCCCCCCGCCTGGTTATTGCTTGAGCAAGGAAAAGGAAAGTTTCCCGGCAGAAAAATGACCCGCTTTGGCGTCTTACCGGAACACCAGTACCTGATCGGCTGTTTTTTCGCCGTTGCCGTAAAGAAAGTGCAGGCCGTAGGTGGCTTCGATCCTGCACTGGGTATGCAGGGTAAGGAAGTAGGGTGGGCGGATGAAACTGAGTTGCAGTTCCGTCTCCGGCAAGCTGGTGAACAGATTTATTATGCGCCTGAGCTGCGGATTGAGCACCTGGTTCAACCCTGGAAATGTACCTTCCGTGGTCAATTACTGTATGCTTACTCGCACGGTAAAATGAGCTGGTTGCCCCAGGGGAATGCCACCGGCTATGGTGTATTGGAATACTTACAGGAAGTGTTACGGGTCATTTTTATCGTTTTTCCCGTAACCCTCCTGAGGTGGGGCCTGAAACACCGCGAATGGCACTGGCAGAACGTAGCCCTGCGCGTCTTGACCAAGCTGGCTTTTGCCAGCGGCCGCCTGAACAAACGCTGGAAGGTGTATACCGAAAATTAATGGCCCATGATTATTTCAAGACTGCATTCAGGTATGGGCAACCAGATGTTTCAGTATGCCTTCGCCCGGAGGATACAACTCCGCCTGGGGGTGCCGCTGCGGCTGGATGTGTCTATCCTGCTGGACCCCAAACCTCCCGCCGGATACATAAAACGAGCGTACAACCTCGATCTGTTCCAGCTTCGGCCGGAGTTCCACGTTAGCCCACGCCTGCTGCAAGTACTCTATGCCCCCAACAAATACCGGTGGAGCCAGTACGTTCGCCAGCTGGCCCAACGCGGGTATCCTGTTTATGAGGAACAAGACTTCTCGGTTAATCAAACTTTACTGGACGCCCCCCCGGACAATGTCATCTACCGGGGATACTGGCAGAGCGAACGGTACTTTCAGGATATTGCCGAAACGATTCGGAAGGACTTCACCTTTCGGCAACCGATCCTGCCCCGCAGCACCGCCCTGGCCCGGGAACTTCGTCAACGTGACAGCGTCTGCCTGAACGTACGCCGTACCGACCTCTTACAATCCCCAACGCATAACGTGACGGATAAAAATTATTTCGAAAATTGCCTGCGACGTATGAAAGAACTACGGCCCGCAGCTCGGTTTTACCTGTTTTCTGACGACCTGGATTGGTGCCGGGAAGCGTTTGGGGCCCGACCAGACGTAGCTATTGTGGAGCACGAGCATGCCGGCCCCCAATTCGGAAACTATCTCCACCTGATGCACCTTTGCGAACACTTCATTATCCCCAACAGCACTTTCGCCTGGTGGGCCGCCTGGCTGGGAGAGCAAAAGTCAAGCATCATTATGGCTCCGGAGCGCTGGTTCGGCACCGACCAGTACGATTACCGGGATGTGGTGCCGGAACGCTGGCTGAAAATGCCCAACTAAGTTAGCGAAGAATGACCACCTTGCCCAGGTTGCGGGCAAAGAATTGGTCCGTGCCGGTATCGTATTTATCCAGTTCCGTACCACTGCCATCGGCAGTGATGACCCGGTAAAGGTAAACGCCGTTGGCCAGCTGGTCACCGTACTCATCCGTTCCATCCCAGGCGAAATTGGTTTGGTGGGTGCCAATCTTCAGGTCCTCGTAAGCCAGCAAGTCAATGTCCCGTACCACCCGTCCGGCCACCGTCATGATCTGGATCCGGAACATTTCGGGGACCTCATTACCCGTCAGGGTGTACACAAAGCGGGTTTGCGTGGTGAATGGATTTGGGTACGTCAGGACGTTCGCCACCATCTGTTCGTTGATGACTTCAAATTCCTGCCGGAAACTCAGGCGTCCGGCCGCATTCTGGCTGCGATCCTGCCCCCGTACCTCCAGGGCATACGTACCGTTTTGCGCCAGGGTGGGGCGGAAATAAATCTCGGCCGTATTCTCCGCGGTCGTAGCCGGGAAGAATTCGATGCGATCGTCCGTGAACGAAAGGCGCTCCCGGCTGCCGTCCGGTGCCGTCAACTCCAGGAAATAGGCAGAAGTGTCATTCAGGACCAGGAAACGGTTATCGTCCCGCAACTGTACGTGAATCTCCGGTTTGCCACTTACCAGGTCACCATCGTTAATCCGGCGCCCATCAAAAAAGACCTGCAGGTCCGGGGCAATTACGTCCTGACCGATTTTGACATTGGCCGTGAGAACGTTGTTGAAAAGCACATTTTCCGGCTGATCCTGCCGGGGGTTAAGGGTGACGTTGTAACGCAGGTTCCCGGCCACCTCGTTGGTCGGAATGGTAAAGGAGAACTGATCCGTCCCGCCGGCCGGCAGCGGCGGCCGCCGCTGTTGTAAAACCGTTGTCTCGTTAAGCCCATCGACGACCGTGAGCTCAATCAGCAGACTGTCCATACCAATGCGGGAAACATTTTCGTACCCGGCAACCAGCTCCACCGGCTGCCCCTGTTCGATAGAGTCAGGGCTGGCGTACGCTACCTGGGCATTGATGGCCGCATCACCGGGGGCACTGTGTTCCAGGTACACGTAGCGGACCGTCGGCGTGGTCCGGGCATCGTCGTCCAGGAAGTCAAAGCCTACCTTCAGGTAAGGGTACTGAGCGGCATCGATGTCTATGAGCGACATCCGGAAGTCCAGGGAGTTGCGGAAATTATAGGGTAGGTTCTTAAGTTCTTCCTCTTGCCCCCCGGGGGTAATGCCAATGATCTTGAAGCGGACGCTGTCCGCCTCCGTCAGGTTGAGGGAGGAAAGGCTGAGGTTGACCTTGTCCCAGGCCAGGGCCGGGCCCGCTGCTGGTGATACCCACTCACTCTCCGGCCAGTTTTCCAGGATGCTGGTGCTCATCAGAATGGTGTCAGATTGCTCCTGGGCCATCACTTCGCTGATGGGCCCGCGCCCTTTCTGAAACACAAAAACGTAGGGCACGGAGCCGGCTTCCGCAAGGCGACGAATCTGGAGGGCACCCTCTGCCTCCAGTACGTCGAAGACGGTGGTTCCCAGGTCCGTTTCGTCCGTCAGCCAGTCGTCGTTGTAATACGCCACGTCGTTGCCTTTCTGAACGGAGTACAGCAGGACGTACTTACCCGGTTCGATGGCTTCGGTAATAAACTGGATCAATCCTTCCCGACCGGCTTTGGTCCTCGTGTCAAAATCCCAACTGGAATCCCTGATCGGCCGCGTGTTGTAGTCTCCGTTACCCGGGTTGCCAAACCAGTTAAGGTTGTTGGTCGTGTCGATAACCAGCAGCTGAATACCGGCTTTGATGTAAAAGCGGAAGGGAGAGCTGAACTGCTGCCCGTTGTATTCCAGGCGCGGCATGGAGGCGTCCTGGTGCAGGGCGTTGAAAATCTTAATGTCCGTTACGTTCCGCGCGGAATTCCAGCCAAACTGGGTGGTGTCCGCCAGGATGTTCGCAAAATTTCCGTCAATGGTCTGGCCCTCGTGCTGGACGGCCCAGCCAATTTCGTCCGGCCGCTGGTCCTGCAGCCAGGTAAAGGAGCTTTCACTCCAGAGGAAACCGGCGCCTTCCGTGAAGGAGGAATCCGGACTGATGCGCCAGTAATAGGTCATGCTGTCAACCGGCGGGAAATTCGGTTGGTAACGGATGACGCCGCCGGGCAGGTTAACCTTCTCGGAGGAAATCAGGTCGGTGTACAACCGGTCGCGGGCCACCTGGATGAGATAATCCCGGGGCGGTGCCAGGGCATTGGTCGTGGAGGCTACCAACTCCAGGGGCCCACCGACGGTGGCAAAGGGTGGGGGGAAGGCTACCCGGGCAGTATTGGCAATGAAGGTAAGGGGCGCGCCCGCCCGGCCGCCGATCTTGACTTCGTTGTTGTTCTCGGCAGCGGGCTGAGGTAGCTCCGTAATTTCCTGGTCACTGTCCACCGTGACCAACACACGATTCTGGCCCACGGCGGCAAAACCCACACTGGGCAGGTCAAAGTCTACTTGCCGGCGGTAAGCGGGCGTGGCCACCCGCCGGGTGGTCAGGTCGACGATTTCGCCCGTCGGCAATTCCTGGCGAAACCGCAGCGTCAGGCTGTCCTGGTCCGCCTTGTTGCCCAGGTTGACCAACTCGAAACTAATCGTAAAGCGTTCGTCCTGGGCGGGGACCACCTCCGGGGAAAAGGTGATGGTGGCGGGGTCTACGACGAAATCAGGCCCCGGGCGCGGGTGCAAGCGGTAGGCGGGGTCACCGTTCAGGGCAAATTGCTCCGTCAGGATGCCCAGGGTGAAATTGGTCGTGTTACTGTACCGTTCGATGGTGGCGCGCATGGCGTCACCAATACCTTTCCCGTAGTTGCCGTTCCCGAGGCTGGCGTAGAAAACTTCGCCCCAGTCACTCAGGGCGGAGATGTAGCCCACCCCCTTCGAAGCGGCAAAGGCAATGGCGCCCTTGTCCCGCAAAAACAGGAATCGCTCACTGATGCTGCGCTCCTTGGTGAAGGCATCACCGCTGTAGCAGCCCAGGCTCATCATGTACGGGTACTTGCCGAAGTTGAAGTAGTTGTCGGGGTCATCGATGCTGAAGTCGAAGGTCTGGCTGCTGGAATGGCCGAAAAAGGTGATGATGGACGTGCCGGCGTTGATCCGGTCGAAAATGGCGTCCTGCCGGCTGTCCTCGATGGGCTCACTGCTGGTTTTAAAGAAGGAAACCACGTTGGCCCCCATGGCGGAGGTGCGGATGGAAGACTCCATCGTGCTGAGGCCGCTTTTGATGCTCGATTGTTCCCCGGGGCTGGTGCCGCCCCCCAGGTGCATGATCTGCTTCATCCAGTCGCGGTCCGCAATTGTCTGGTCGCCCTGGTTGATCTGTTCCTCCACGTCGCGCAGCTTCTTGGCGTACAGGGCCACTTCGCCATCGTTGATGGCGGCGAGACGGCCGACGGCCAGGCTGGGGACGACGGAGCCAATATCCGCCGCCAGCAGGTGATCCGAGGCCGGAAAGCCGAAGGAGGGGAGGAAGAAGGTTTCCGCCGCGTCCGCCAGGGCTGCCGGTGTCCGCAGGTCTTTGTATTCGCGTCCCTTGCCGATCAGAAAAAGGTACTGCAGCTGCGGGGCGGCCCGCTGGGCCGCGTAGAGGTAATTCCGCAGGGCCATCGGGTGCCGGGGGATGCCGTAGGCAAACTCGTCGTACAGGTCCTCCACCTCGACGACGCTGACGAGGTAGCCGCCACCGGCGGCTGACCGGCGGTAAGTCGCCAGGGCGTCCACCCCGGGGCCCCGCAGCCGCCGGCTGGTCAGGATCAGGTAATTCGTAGCGGGGTTGACCGGCAGGCTGCTGGAAAAAGTATGCGGCGCGGCGCCTGGCGCCGCCAGGAAGTCATCGCCCACGACCAGTTCCCAAACCTGGTCTGCTCCGGCTGCGGGCAACTCGAGGGTGGCCGTACCGTCGTTGCCGACGGTGGCCGAGACCACGGTGCCCAGGCCCGGTGCATAGCCCCTGATGACTTCCCCTGCACCTGCGGCCGCGCCCAGATTGGTGAGCACTATCCGCGTGGCGGTGCGGGAAGCGGGGATGGTGAAGCGCTGCAGGCCGGCGTCCCACTGCGTCGCAGCGGGGTAAGTGACCCTGGCCCAGGCCATGTTCGGCTTGTCCCGTACGCCCCGGGTACCGGCAATACTGATCGTCGTTTCCGCCCCCGCCGGCGTCAGCGGCAGCAGGTGCTGTTGCACACTCCAGCTGGAACGGGAAACGGTGGTGAGGAGGGTGCCATCGGCCTTGATCTCCACCACGTGCCCGTCGAAGGCCGTGCCAAAACGCAGGGCGAGGGTGCCGGCTGCCCCCGTGGCCCCCGGCAACGGCAGTACGAAGCTGGTGTCCAGCCGTCCGTCGAGCGACACCAGGTCATCCGCGGAGCGGTGGCCGAAGCCTTCGGCAACGTCGTAATGCGTGTAAAAAATGCTGGACCCCGCACTGCGGAAATAATTCTTGGTCTGGTACTTGCTGAAAACCATTTCACTGGTCCGGAGGAACGTGTTGCGGTCCGCCACTTCCGTCTCGATGTTGGCCGGGGCGTACGGCTGCCCGCCCGGGCCGCGGCTGAGGTAGTACACGGCCGTATCGGCGTGCATGCTGTAGCGGTCGTTCAGCTGCATGGTTTCCGGGTCTTCGAACAGGAAACGGTCCATGTCTCCCCGGTTTTTAGCCCCGTAAAAAATGATGCCTTCCGGGCCGGCCGTAAAGGGCACCGACGCCCCCGCGTGCTCCAGTACCCACTCTCCGCCGGCGGGCAGGCCGGCGCCGGCCAGTTGGGCGGGGGTGATGCGGTACATGCCGTCCGCAGCCACCGGTATTTTCAGGTACGTGCGGTCGTAATCAATCCACTCGTTGCCGTAGCGGATGGTACCGTCTGCAGCGGGCATCTGCGCAAACAGGGAAAACGAAAAAAGCGTCAGAAAAACAATGGTCAGGGTGCGAAACATGCGATAGTCTGTTATGCGGGGATTACGAGCCCAAAGATAACGGTAAGCAGCGGGCTTCGTTGTGTCTGCCAGTGGCAAAAGCGCAGGCAAAGGGTCCGGGCGGCTGCAATCGTCCGCTTACGAGGCAGTTCTACCTTGCCGGACATTTTTTTGCGCCCTCTCCGCTGACCCCTCAGGCGCGGCGATTTGGGGTGTGCGGGGGGAGAGGTAAAACCATAAAATGTCCGGTG
Source organism: Bacteroidia bacterium (assembly GCA_030431945.1). Taxonomy (GTDB): domain Bacteria; phylum Bacteroidota; class Bacteroidia; order Chitinophagales; family Saprospiraceae; genus Neolewinella. The sequence continues at coordinate 14,408 of JAUIIF010000033.1, forward strand.
CTACGGTCAGTTGCAACGCAGGGAAGGTGGCGATTTTGGTAACTTAAGGAGGGGCGCGGCCGCCGGTGCCGGGTAAGGGGAAGGGCAGCAGGCGCGTACGGGCGGATGGCTAATTCCTACCCGGGTGTTTGCGTGCTCGGCGGATGGACCAGCTCGTTCCGCGCGTTTCGGCCGGCGGGCGCACTTGCTTTTGCCCGGAGACGTAAGCTGACCGTCAAATTCATTGCCGATTTATACCATACCTTAGCCCTTCACGTTTTGGATTCTGAACATTACCCAGTTTTACCTATGCATCGTTTCTACCTGTTTCTCCTTCTGGCCGCTTTCAGCCTCGGACTTTCCGCCCAGAAAACCGGCCCGTTGCAGCGGCTGACGACGACTGATGACCAGGCCAGTGCCCTGGCCGCCACCATTACTGCAGCAGATCTGCGCAAGCACCTGACCATACTTTCGGCCGATAATATGGAAGGCCGGGAAACGGGGCAGCCCGGACAGAAAAAGGCCGCAGCCTACCTGCAGGGCGAATTCAGTAAGCTGGGACTGCCCGCCATCGGGGAAGACAACGGTTACTTTCAGACCATCCTCTTTACGCGGCAGAAGTGGGCAACCATCGATATGAAAATGAACGGAGAATCCCTGCGGCACCTGTGGGAATACGCCAGCGCGCCCTCGCAGAACGACCACCGGGAGGCCGTCGACATCGACGAATTGTTGTTCCTGGGCTACGGCATCGATGACCCGCAGTACAGCGATTATGCCGGTAAGGACGTGCGGGGCAAGCACCTCATCGTCTTCGCCGGAGAACCCAAAGACCGGTCGGGCAATTACCGGATTACGGGAACGGAGACGCCTTCGGACTGGAGCGAATCGGACGCCCGGAAGCTGGAAATCGCCAAGGAGAAAGGAGTGGCGACGGTCTTCGTTATTGATCCGGCTTTTAAGGATAACGTCCGTAACATCCGCCAGGAAACCCTCGACGGCCGCATGCGGATGGCCGAAGTGGCGGAGGCGGACCGGAAGACGGCCAACGTCGTTTACCTCACCCCCCAACTGGCGAAGAAGATCATGGGCAAGACCGGAAAAAAAGTGATCCGGAGCCGGAAGAAACTGGAAAAATCCGGCAAGCTGAAGCCGGTCGCTATTCCGGTCGATCTGCAACTTACCCAGACCAAGGAAGTCCGGGAACTCATCGGCGAGAACGTCCTGGGATTCGTCGAAGGATCGGACCCCGCGCTGAAGGACCAGGTG
>JAUIIF010000655.1 GCA_030431945.1 Bacteroidia bacterium
TGACCACCTTGTCGTCAAAACCCTGCGCGGCCAGACCAAAGCCCGTATTGTCCGTTTTACCGGAAGCACTGATTTTACGCATGCCTGCAGCCCGTTCATCCTCCCGGGCGCTCCCGCCTTCCCTGGTGATTTTCAGGTCTTTTTCGTCGTGGCCGACAATAATCAAACGGTCTATTTCACGAAACTCGATCGTCTTACCGCTTACCGCTACCCGGTGTTCCGCCTGCGCGGTAAGGAAGAGCGAGCAACAAACTAAAAGGAGGGGGAGAAAGAAATACTTCATGGTTAGATTTTTTACAGTTGATTTTTTAGTTGATGGTTCGTTGGGTGCAATTGGGAATCGGGGCATTAAGGCGCTGCGCGGGCCGCCGTAAAGCGATCTGCGTCTCCTTCGTTTATTCGTCCGGCCGCAGCCTGTCGATCAGATCAATTTGAAGCGCGCCATTTCCGCTACATCCCGTACGGGTTGTGGCAATGTATCCGCCTCCATTATTTCCTGCAGGTAGGGTAAGACACGCTTTTCGTTGCAGCGGACCAGCGTTTCGATCAATTCAAAACGGACCACATCCGGCGGAGACTCCTGCATCGCGGCCAGCAATTCCTCCCGTACCCCGGCATCGTCCGGGAAGCGGCGCAGCGCTTCCAGCGCCGCCAGCCGCACGTTGGCATTTTCGTCGTTCCGCAGCAGGAAACCGAGGTTCCTGGCCGTTTCCGGGTCCATCTCCACCAATTCAAGGGTAACGGTGGTGGCCCGAATCCGTTCCGAGGTGCGTTCTGCTTTCATCAGGTCGGCCATTTCTTCCAGCAGAGTCCGGTTGGCGGCGTACTGTTGTTTCAGGCCGGCATTGCCGTACTGCATACCGGCCACAAAGATCAGTAATACGGCTGCGGCTACCGCAGCGGCCCGGAGAACCCGCGAAGACCAGGCGAGCCGGAGTCCGCTCCGTTGCACGGGCTTGGCCGGAGCGTTAGTGCCCTGCTCAGTCGCAGCTGCGAGCATGGTTGCAAACCGGGCATCGGCTGCAGCCGGGGGGGCTGGTTCAGGAGACGTCGCAATGCCTTCCATCAGTAGTTCCAGTGCCCGCAACTCTTCCCGCAGGACGGGATCGTGGTGCAGTGCCGCAGCGACCGTTTGCTGACGACCCGGTGAAAGTTCGCCCGCGAGGTAGTCGACAAGATCGGCTTCGGTGATCGTATTCATTAGCGGTTCAGTTTGGCGTAATTAAGGCGAAGTTGCCTGGTGGCGCGGTGAATGCGCACCTTGACGTTGGCTTCCGAAATGCCGAGTACTTCGGCGATTTCGGCGTATTTGAGCCCCCGCTTCCAGGCCAGGTCCACGACCTCCCGGTAGGTATCCGGCAGGATAGCGAGCGCAGCTTGCGACTGGTTATCCGTTTCCCGGATTTCCCAGTCCTGCTGAGCAGAAGGCGTGAGCAACGGCAACACGTTAAGATCCACCCCGTTTTTAATGGGCATCCGGCTTTCCGCTTTCACGCTGTCCAGCATCGCATTACGGGCAATGGTAAAGAGCCAACTCCGGAAAGTATTTCCCTCCCGGAAGGAAGCGTGGTACCTGATCACGCGCTCGAAAGTTGTCTGCAACAAGTCTTCGGCCGTGGCGGGTGCGTTCACCCGCCTGAGCAGGAAGCCATATACCGGCCGGCGATAACGCTGGTACAGCTCCCCGAGCTGCTGCAGATCGCCGTTCGCCACGGCCTTCATGATGTCTTCGTCAGTACGCATCCGGTGGGGGTTCGTATAGGGTTACCCTGCTATTGGCAAATGGTTACACTGGAAGATAAAGTTTTTTTCAGGGGGCTTTTCAGGGCGCGGACGCAGGTGCAGAAAACAGACCTGAGTCAAGGCGGTTTGGGTATAGCCAATGAGCAAAGCCGAAAGCGCCGGTCGGTAATTTCCCCAGGCCCGTACTCCGCACCGACAGGAAAAAACCTCTCTCCCCCATTCCGCGGCCATCCAACTCCGGGAAGCATTAAAAAAATGCTGCCTGGTGGGTAACCTTTCCGCACCTGACCAAATGAATTGGCACGACAACGGGAGCAAAAGGGGCCTGACCCTAAAAGTTTTCCCTAATCACACACCTTGCCCGTTAACCAAGCCCCTTCCTGTTGTTTTTTCCCTCACCTGAATCACCTTATCATGAAGTCCTTACTCTTTTTCATTGCCTGTTTAGGCATTAGTAACTGTCTTTTTTCCCAGGCCGTTGCCGATGCCGGCACTCCTTCGGGAACGGCGTCAACACTTGTGGCAACTGCCCCAACGACGGCTGCTGCCGTAGCTGAACACAACACAATTGCGCTTACTCAAATCCGAGAACACCTGCAGGAGAACCTGGAATACCCCGCTGAAATGACCAGGTACAGCCTTGAAGGAAACGTTACTGCGGTAGTTATTTTAGCGGATAACGGAGATATAGCACGGGTAATGATGGCCAAATCAGATTTGCCCGAGGCTTTTCAACGGCAGGTAACGGAGGCACTGCGCTCCCTGAAAAAGCTCCGTTTTAAGGGACGCACTTATTACGGCAACAACCTGCTGTACGTACCTGTACGTTTTTCCCTCTAGCCCGGTGGCCTCCGTCAAGGTTTAATTTGGGAGCAACCGGGTGCGGGCAGAGGTCTTGTTGTTCAGCGTCAACCACTGGTATAATCTCAGTATTCGCTGTTTTCTCCTCGGCCTTTTGCGCGCCGGCGTCATAAAAAAACAAGCCCTTAGCGATGGCAGGGACAATTGCAAGCTCACTCGTCGGCCTGCGTTGTGGGGATGGCATCCAACGTAAGCTAACGCCAGGAGCTGACTCGTCCGCCAGGAGACGGGTTAGGGGGTATAACAATTTGCACAACTAAAACGAGGG
>JAUIIF010000656.1 GCA_030431945.1 Bacteroidia bacterium
ACCAGGCCGTCCCCTTTGCGAAAAACCATGCCCCCGCACCTTACACTGCACCTGCGCCCGCGCCTGCTCCTACCCCCACCCCCGTACCTGCGCCAACCCCCGCCCCTCCGGCGCCGGCGCCGGTCCCGATGGCTGACTTACTGCCGGCCGCCCGCATGGAGTTTCGGTTACGGGACGGTAGTGCGATGCCCATCACCAGGGTCTCTACCCGCAATCTGATTACGGAAGATGACACGGTAGATGAGCGACCAGCCTACCGCATGACCACTCCCTACCCTTCCGGAACCAGATTCCGCTTCTACCTAGAAACCGAAAACGAGTGCTACGTCTACGCATTTGCCTCCGACCTCACCAGTAAGGTCAACAAAATTTTCCCTTACGACGAGCAGGTGTCTCCCCTGGTCGGCAGTAATTCTATTCTTGCTTTTCCTTCCGACACCAAAGTGATCCGGATGGACGACAACCCCGGCACCGATTATCTCCTGGTGCTGTTCAGCCGCCAGGCCCTGGACGTAGCCGCCATGGAAAAAACGATGGCCGGCACTACCGGAGGGTTAACGACAAAAATAAAAGCCGCCCTGGGCAATGCCCTCATTGATCCGGCGATGGTTGACTACGAAGCGGGCGACGTGAGTGTGGCCGTCAAAAAAGGAGCCCGGGGTACCATCGTGCCGGTGCTGATAGAGATCACGCATAAATAACCGCCTTGCCATGAATACTACTGGTGCAAAGAAAGGGTTCCGGTTAAGGATGTACCACTTGTGGATTGTCCTGTCAGTATTGGCCGGCATGACGCTGCGGGGCCAATCTCCCGAACTCATTATCCCCGCCAACCACGGTCAGCGAATATTCGGTATGGAGGTAAGCCCGAATGGCGAGTTGTTGGCCACTTGTGCCGGGAGTGAGGTCCGTATCTGGGAATATGCTTCCGGCAAACTGTTGAAATTCCTTGACCTTACCGGGCCGGAATTCTGGACCAATGATCTGCGCAGCGTCGCTTTCAGCAAAGACGGCACCTACCTCGCCGCCATTTCCGGTAATCGATTCAACCTGATTGACGTAGCTAGTCTCCAGGTTATCCACACCCAAGATATCACCAGAGGATTGGAGAGAAAGGAATACGACGTCGGCGTCGTGGTGGCCCACCCCGCAGAAGGTGTGTATTACTTTGAAGCGTGGTACGGCCAGGAACACGTCTTGCAACGGTTCGATCCCGCTAACCAGACGATCACCACTACCGCCACCTTTACCTCTCCCGGCAAGGAAAGCCGGGCGGCCAAGCGGATCACCTTCAGTCCGGACGGGAAACAGGCTTTGATCACTTTTTTCACGTCTGATGATGCCGTGGTGGTTAACCTTACGAACGGAAAAGTCAGTTCCTACCCTGGCGGCCAGTACTGGCTGCCCGACGGCAACCTGCTGCTGCAGCGACGGCTGGGGGCCGGACTCAGTCTTGCGGTGTACCGACCGGACGGAACGGCGGTATGGACTAAAGACGTTCCCGGTGTCACCCTGAAAGTGGGTGACTTCGAGTATTACGGACGCCAGTGGGGCAACCTGGCCATCGACCAGACCAATAAACGCTTTTACTATGGCCTGAAAAAGGGGGGTATGATTGCCGGCAGTTACGTAACGGGCGCAGACGTTGTCCTGGTCGAAAAACCCGGTGCGATGGATAACCCCGCCCTCTGTCTTGCTCCTGACGGGCACTTACTCGTCAGTTCCGGATACCCCTCCAAAATTGCCGAAGCCGACGCAAGAACGCGGCAGATCCTGCGATATTTCGGCGTTCCTCTCCTGGCCGTCAGTGAGCTGACGACGGACCCCGGCTCCCTGAATTTTGCGCTGTCCTCCTACGCCGGCGAGAATAAGCTTGTTGCCTTTACCCCGCGGGGCTTACGGGTGAAAGCAACTGGCGAAACCCCGGAGGGTACCGTAACGGCCATCAGCCCGGGTGGAAATTATGCCGCAACGATCACCAAGGCGCACGGAGTAACGTGGCTGAACGGAACCCGTCCGGAATGGATCAGGCTGCAGCCGGAATACCCGGAACCCCGGGCCGTGGCGCTGGATAAAGACGGTAACCTGGCCGTACAGTCAGCCGGAGGCATCAGCTACTACCCCGCGCGGGTACCCGAAGCCAGGTGGACCGCCCCGGGAGAAAACCACGCCAAGGCATTCGCAAAATCTTACCGCGTGGCCCTCTCTCCGGACGGTTCGCTGCTGGTGGCACTCGACTTCCTGGAAAAAAGTGAAATAGACGAAGAAAGCGTCCTAACGGCTTACAACACCAAAAACGGAAAAATAAAATGGCAGCAGCGAATAGAATTCAATGACTTTGTCTTTTCACCCGACGGGCGGGAGTTGATCGGGGCGGGCTTCTACCAGGAAATTGTCCGGCTGAACGCCAATAATGGCAAAGAGATTTCCCGCATCGCCCGCACCAACGGTAACCATTTCGAGGCCAGTTTCAACCTTGCCGGGAGTTTACTGGCGGGAACCGGTAAGAAAACGGCCGGGCGCTCGGATGAAACGATTGAAATCGTCGATACCCGGAGTAAAGCCATTGTCCAGCAACTAACCGGCCACGTGGGTACCATTAACAACACCGGCTTTTTACCTGATGACTTCCTGGTCTCCGCCGGGTTTGACAATACCATACGATTATGGGACCTGAAAACGGGCAGGGAAGTTGCTAAATTATTTCTTTTTGATGGTAGCGACGACTGGGTGGTACTAAGCACCAACGGCCAGTTTGACGCTACTCCGGCGGCCATGCAGCATTTGTATTACGTGCTGGGGAAGCAAATCGTCCCCCTCGAACAACTTTACGAAGGCTTCTATACGCCCGGGCTGCTGGGCCAGCTGCT
>JAUIIF010000034.1 GCA_030431945.1 Bacteroidia bacterium
TTGGCAGTCAGGTCCCACGCTGCAGCCGGCGCCCTCGACGCAGCGGGCACATCGTCCTCCGCAGTCCACGCCGGTTTCGGTTCCGTTGAAGACATTGTCATAGCAAGAGGGGTTCTCAGTCATGGTGAGTCCTTTTACCAAATGCCAAACGGAGCAATATACTACATGAAAGCGTTAAAAATACTCAACCAACCTGTTCGGTGTTTTAGCCATTTGAGGCTGGAATCGGCTTTAACTCCGATAGCAGAAATGCCTGCATATCCTGCGCCGGCATGGGCTGATTCAACAGATAACCCTGGTAATGAGGACAGCCCCAGTTCCCCAGCTGAACCAGCACCGCCTCGTTATCCACACCCTCTGCAATAATATCAAGATTCAACGAGCGGCCTAAAGCCAGCACCGCCTGGGTGATGGCGATAAAAGTTTGCGTCAGCAGGGTGATGGCCGCCGCCCCCGCCGCACCGTAATGGGGAAGGATAAGCCAGTTGCCCCCCAGGTTGAGGACGATGCCCAGGGTGTAAATTACGTTCATCCGCCCGATAAAACCCGTGGCGCTCAGCAGGGCCCCGTAGGCATAGTTGAGGCACTGGGCGACGAAGGTAAAGGCCAGGAAAAACAGGATGGTACCGGTGCGGGGCTCGGCAAAATCGTACAATAAATCAACCACCTCCTGGCTGAAAAACGCCAGGGGCAGCGCCGCGCATATCCCCCCCGCCACCAGCAGCTGCACACTAAAGTGCAGCAGGGGGAGGACCGTCGCTTGCTGAGCGTACAGCCGGGCGTACATCGGGATCAGCAACCCGGCCAGTAGCCACCCGATCATGTTGAGCGCATCCAGCAAACGGTAGGCCGCCGCGTAGTGGCTGGCCGCCGCAGCGCCATCCTCCAGCAAACGCTCGATCATGATGGCATCGGTACGGGTGTAGGCCGTGGCCAGGAACACCGCCAGGGCGTAGGGCGCGCCCCCCCTGAGCAAGGCCACGAAAGTGGCCCGGGAAAATTTCGGCCGCTTGCGGGGCAGTCGCCTGCGGACCACCAGCACCAGCAACGCTGCCGTAAGCGCCCAGCTCATTAACTGCAGGCCGGCAAACCGCATAATGGTAAGTTCTGCCGGCGCAAAGACCAGCAGGCTGCCGACGGCCAGGATCATCAGGCTCTTGTCCAGGATACTGAACCAGCCGTCCAGGGCGTACTTGCCCAGTCCGGACAGGTTGGAACGGAGGTAAAGCACGAGGCTGTTGAAAAACTGTACGGCGCCGGCCAGCAGCAGCAGCGTCATGGCGGTGCCCCGGTAGCCCAGCAGCCAGCCGACGGGCAGCAGGAGTAATAAAAAGGCGGTACCGAGCAAGAGTTTCAGTCCGATGAAATAAGGGAAATACTTGGCCAGCAACTGGCGGTGCCCCGCCAGGACCCGGCTGTTGTACAGCTGCAAACCAAAATCGGCCACTACCTGCAGGAGCATGCCCAGCCCCAGGAGGGCAAAGTACAATCCGTAATCTCCTTCCGGCAACACGTTCTGCACCACCCGCTCGATGCCGAACAGGTAAAGCCCTTTGACCAGGAGGTTCAGCGAGACTTGCAGCAGAGCGTTCCGGAAAAATTGACCAACCATTGGTTGTCCCTTAGTCTTTTGGTTTGTTCGTGCGCTGGTAAAGCAAGCAACTATCGCTGGCTTGACTAACTTTACCACCGCTTCCTGAGTGGAATGGGCCACAAGATACACCCTGGCCGGAAGGAACCACCCGGGACGGAATGCCTAACGAACTAACGAAACTGCCTTATGCTGCGCGTCATCATCATCAACGGACCAAATCTTAACCTGCTGGGCCGGCGGGAGCCGGAAATCTACGGCGAAGACACCTTCGAGGATTTTATGATTCACCTGAAGGGGAAATTTGTGGAAGACGACGTTACGCTGGAGTATTTTCAAAGTAACCACGAAGGTCATTTGCTGGACAAGCTCCACGAAGTAGGCTTCGACTACGACGGCATTATCCTGAACGCCGGAGCACTGACGCATACCAGCATCGCCATTGCCGATGCCATTGCCGGCATCGAAACCCCCGTGATTGAGGTCCACATCAGTAACGTACATAAGCGGGAAGCTTTCCGTCATCACAGCTACGTCTCTCCGGTAGCCGAAGGCGTAATTGTCGGTTTCGGCCTGCGGGGCTACGAGCTGGCGGTGGCGTATTTCTTATAACTTCAGCTTTGTTGCGACGAAAGGTTCAACTCCTGACCGTCCTCAGGCATTATCATAACACCAATAAAAAATCCTGTTACCAATGTCTTTTACCGATCGTTTTACTAAATCAAGCAACCCCTTTCTTAAGGAGGAATCCATCAACAAGGCTACCCGTAGTGATGTCTTGGACGAGGTCGGCATCCAGCGTGCCGAGACCGCTCCGATGACGGTGAGCGGCGCCGTCAACAAAACCTTCATCATGGGCGGGTAGCTGCTGCTGACGGCGCTGTATGCGTACGCTAACCCCAGTGCCCTCTTCCTGTGGGGTGGAGCGATTGGCGGGTTAGTCCTGGTCCTGGTCATGGCGTGGAAAACGCACCTCTCTCCCCGCCTGGCACCCGTTTACGCCTTGCTGGAAGGCTTGTTCATTGGTTCCGTTACCGCCATGTACGCGGCGGGTTTTGGAGCCGGTATCGTTTTCCAGGCCATCCTCCTCACCATCGCCTTGTTGTTCATGATGCTCTTTGTGTACCAGGCGGGGTTGATTAAGGTTACCCGGAAATTCCGGACGGGCATCATGATGGCTACCGGCGGTATTTTTTTGGTTTACCTGATTAATATCGGCCTGAGCTTCTTCGGCGTCAACATGCCTTTTCTGCACGAAGGCGGCCTGATCGGTATCGGGATCAGCCTCTTCATTATCGGGATTGCCACCCTCAACCTGCTGCTGGATTTTGACTCCTTTGAAAAAGCCGCAGCCCTGCGCGCGCCTAAATACTTTGAGTGGTACTGCGCAACGGGGCTCATCGTAACGCTGGTCTGGCTGTACATCGAAGTATTGCGCCTGCTGGCGGTCTTGTCGAGCAGTGATTGATCAGGGAAGCGACGCAAGGTATTGGCAATTACTGGTCCGCAGCAGTGACGAAGTCCCCCCAGGAAGAATTTGCCGTCCTTAAGCACGGAAAAGGGCACCGGACAAAGTTTTTTGTTGCTGGCGTCCTTTTGTCCTGTGGATAACGAAATGCACCGCTAGTCCTGAAGTCAGGCCTTTGCTAAGGGCCGGAAGTCCGCCTTGCGTAGCGAGCGGGGCTTGCACCTCGTTATAGTTGTGCAAATTGATGTACCCACCCTTTTGCCGGGCCTTGAGGCTTTCCCCTTCCCTGTTTTATCTTCGCGCCATAAACTGATAACCATCATGGGATTACTAGACGGAAAAATTGCCCTCATCACCGGAGGCTCCCGCGGCATTGGCGCGGCTATTGTACGGACTTTTGTGGCCGAAGGCGCCAAAGTTGCTTTTACTTACGCCCGGTCCACCGGCCCGGCGGAAGCCCTTGTTGCGGAGCTGGGAGCAGACAACGCCAAAGCCTACCAAAGTGACGCCAGCAGCTTCGAGGCGGCCGGCGAACTCATCAAAGCCGTGACGGCTGATTTTGGCAACATCAGCATCCTGGTCAACAACGCCGGTATTACCCGCGATACGCTCCTGCTCCGGATGACGGAAGATCAGTGGGACAGCGTGATGGACAACAACCTCAAATCCATTTTTAACCTCACGAAGCACGCCCTGCGCCCGCTGATGAAATCCGGCGCCGGTTCGGTGATTAATATGTCCAGTGTGGTTGGGGTCACCGGCCAGGCCGGCCAGGCCAACTACGCCGCCTCCAAGGCGGGGATCATTGGCTTCAGCAAGTCTCTGGCGAAGGAAATGGGGTCCCGTAACCTGCGGTGTAACGTAATCACCCCCGGTTTCATTGAAACCGACATGACCGACGAACTGCCGGAAGACCTGAAGGCCAGCTACCTCGCCAACATCCCCCTGAAGCGCCTCGGGGCACCGGAAGAAATTGCCAAGGCCTGTGTGTTTCTCGGGTCTGACCTGAGCTCCTACGTAAACGGCCAGGTACTGGGCGTTGACGGCGGGTTGACGTAAACCGCGCGCTGGCGATTCCCCGGACTACGTCGGGTAGCGACAGCCCGGTCGCCCCGCCCGTTGTATCTTTGCGGGCAGAACCAACTTTCACTTTTTTGCCCAGCCGGCCCCCCGTCATCGATGTAATTATTCCTGCTTACAACGAGGAGCAGAGTATCGGCCTCGTTGTCAACGAGTTGCCTGCTCACCTGGTGCGGGATATCATTGTCTGCAACAACAACAGTAAGGACAATACGGCTCAGGTGGCGCGGAACGCAGGTGCAGTGGTGGTGGATGCGCCCCGGCCAGGGTACGGTTCCGCCTGCCTGAAGGGCATGGCCTACATCGCCGCCCGCCCCGAGCCGGAGCAGCCGGACATTGTCGTCTTCATCGACGGCGACCACAGTGATTATCCCGAAGAATTACCGGCCCTGATTAACCCCATCCTGCACGACGGAGTTGACATGGTCATCGGTTCCCGGGCCCTGGGTGACCTGGAGCCGGGCAGTATGCAGCCCCAGCAAATCTTCGGCAACTGGCTCGCTACCACGTTGATCAAATTGATCTACCGGGTAGAATTTACGGACCTTGGCCCTTTCCGCGCGATCCGCTACGATAAACTCAAAGAACTGGGAATGTGTGACCCTGACTTCGGGTGGACGGTTGAAATGCAGGTACGGGCAGCCAAGGCGGGGCTTACTTCCGTGGAGGTTCCCGTCCGTTACCGCAACCGGATCGGGGTTTCCAAAGTCTCCGGAACCGTACGCGGTACCATCCTGGCCGGGCACAAAATCCTCTGGACCATTTTTAAACTGATCTGACGTATGACCGGACTCGCGCTCTTCGTTCTGGCCGTTTACACGGTATCCTTACTCTACATCACGGTCTACTGTCTGTTGCAGTTCAATCTGTTGTACCACTACAAACAGAGTAATAACCCCACGCATCATCCCGTATCGTTCGCTGATCTGGCACCCACCGCTAAACGGGTATCACAACCGGCGTTGGCCGAAGTCAATGCAGGCCCTGCTCCTGCTTTGCCAGGTTCCGACCTGGCACCTGCGTCCGCGCCCGAAAAAGGGTCAGCAGAAAACGAAAATGCCCCGGCCTATTATCCTTTTGTTACGGTACAACTACCGATCTACAATGAGTTGTACGTAATTGCCCGGCTGATTGATGCCTGCGCGCGCTTCGACTACCCGAAGGATCGTTTTGAGATCCACATTCTGGACGATAGCACGGACGAAACCGTCGCCATCGTAGCCGCGAAGGTTGCTGAATACCAGGCGAAGGGGTTCAACATTGAGCAGATCATCAGAAAAGAGCGTCAGGGCTTCAAGGCCGGCGCCCTCCGCGACGCGATGCCCCTGGCCAAGGGAGAGTTTGTGGCCATTTTTGACGCTGACTTCGTCCCCGATCCTTCCTTCCTGCAACGAACCATCCCCCACTTTGCCGATCCGGAAGTAGGCGTGGTTCAGACTCGCTGGGAGCACATTAATCAGGATTACAGCATCATTACCCGCCTGCAGGCCCTGCAGCTGAATGTTCACTTTACGGTGGAGCAAGTCGGCAGAATGAACGGTGGTCACCTGCTGCAGTTCAACGGTACGGCCGGTGTCTGGCGGGCTGCGACCATCGCCGCCGGCGGCGGCTGGCAACCCGACACCCTGACGGAGGACCTGGACCTGAGCATCCGCAGCCAGCTGGCCGGGTACAAGATCCATTACCTGGAGGAGGTCGGCAGCCCGGCAGAGCTGCCGGTAGAGATGAACAGCTTCAAAAGCCAGCAACACCGCTGGATGAAGGGCGGCGCGGAAACCGCCCGGAAAATGTTGCCGTCTGTCTGGAAAAGTGACCTGGCCTTCGGCCATAAAGTGCACGCCACGGCCCACTTGCTGGGAAGTACGATTTTCCTCTTTGTCTTTCTGTGCGGGGTGTTTTCGGTCCCCCTGCTGTTTCTCTTCGGCGAGTTGGTGGAGTTCGGCTTCAGCAAAAACTTCTTTGCCATTTTCCTGGCCGGTTTGCTCTCCGTTATCGGCATTTACTATACCGCTAACGTGCAGAGTGTCGCCAATAAGGAACAAAGTTTTCTGAAGTCAGTGCTGAAGTTCATACTCCTGTTTCCGCTGTTTCTGGCCCTGAGTATGGGACTGTCGCTGCACAACACCGTTGCCGTCCTTCAGGGGTACCGGGGGAAGAAGAGCCCCTTCGTCCGTACGCCAAAATTCAACATCAATACCATTAAGGACCGGCTGACGACCACAAAGTACCTGAACGGAAAACTGAACTTCATCACCATCGGGGAAGGCTTGCTGAGCCTGTACTTCTGCTTTGCCGTCTGGGGTGCTTTCTACCTGCAAAACACCACTTTCGTGGTTTTTCACGCCTTACTGGCCCTGGGCTACGGGGCGATCTTTTTCTTTAGTGTGAAGCACTTGTCTTACGCAAAATAAGCGGGAAAGGATTGGTGCGATAGAAGAGGTATAGTGCCTCGTCAGGTAGATGTTAGCCATCTTTACACCCCGGTTTGCCCGACCATCCTGCCTGCCGGCGGCCTGGTGAAAGTATTTTTGATTGTGTCGGATTCAAACTTTACAGAGCACTTGTGGGCCAGCCAGTAAATATCGTTACCACGTAGCTTGGTCTTTTGCACGCTGGCGTCGTTGCCAAAATACTTCCGTAGCTATGGCTGTTCAAGCATTTTTGTCGCCTAGCCAGCGCACAGAATACCGGCGCCAATTAGCACGTTATTTACCGTCTGGCTCACTGGAGATTACGCTCTTCGTTTATGGGGCGCAACAGCCCGACGATTCTATACTCGCTCCACCACCATCGCCGAGGCGCCGCCGCCGCCGTTACACAGCGTAGCGAGACCGTACTTGCCACCTTTGGTGTGCAGGACATTGATCAGGGTGACGAGGATGCGGGCACCGGACGTCCCGAGCGGATGACCGAGGGAAACCCCGCCTCCGTTTACGTTCATGTTGCCGCCGTCGAGGTCGAGCTCCTTGGCAAAGGCCATGGGAACAACGGCGAAGGCCTCATTTACTTCCATAAAGTCAATGTCCTTCATTTCCAGGCCCGCCCGCTTCACGGCGAGTGGGGCCGCCAGGGTCGGAGCCGTGGTAAACCATTGTGGTTCCTGCGCGGCATCGGCAAACGACACGATGCGGGCCAGTGGCGTAAGGCCGAGTTCCTTCATTTTTTCCTCGCTGACGAGTACGAGAGCTGCCGCACCGTCATTAATGGTACTGGCGTTAGCGGCCGTTACGGTACCATCTTTCGTGAAGGCAGGGCGCAGACTGGGGATCTTTTCAAACTTAACCTTCTTGTACTCTTCGTCTTCGGTAATAATAAGGTCTTCTCCCCGGCGCTGCGGGACACTGACGGGGACGATTTCGCGTGCGAAAGTTCCGTCTTCGGTAGCGGCAGCGGCCCGCTGGTAACTGTTGATGGCGTAAGCATCCTGATCTGCGCGGCTAAACCCATACTTAACGGCAGTTGCATCAGCACAAACCCCCATTGCATTTTGATCGTAAGCATCCGTCAGGCCATCCTTGCTGAGGCCATCAACGAGTTTACGGTCACCGAATTTAGCACCCCAGCGTGCATCTGGCACGTAGTAAGGAATGTTGCTCATGCTCTCCATGCCACCAGCTACGACCACGTCGTTATGACCGAGCATAATGCTCTGGGCACCAAACATCACGGATTTCATACCGCTGCTGCACACTTTGTTGATCTGGGTGCAGGGAACGGAATTCGGAATGCCGGCGCCGAGCGCCGCCTGGCGTGCGGGCGCCTGCCCCAGATTGGCGGAGACGACATTACCCATTAATACTTCCTGCACCTGATCCGGGCTGATGCCGGCTTTCGCCAGGGCTCCCTTGATGGCAGCGGCCCCCAGTTGCGGGGCAGAAAGTGAGGCAAAAACACCTCCGAAGGAACCAATGGGCGTTCGGACGGCAGCGCAGATGTAGACGTTAGTTGTGGTGGGCATGAGTCGAAGACTTTATTTTAGTTGTTGTAGCAACAATGCGGGGGCGAAGATAGATGGCAGGAAACTGAAATTAAATTTTCAGGAAGATTTTTGTCATTAAGCCACCAGGGGACGGCGTTCCTAAGTGTCCGGTCGTCGAGTCCGTAGCAGGTTTTTGTTGTGGAGAGGCACTTACAGCGGAGATCAGCCGTAGCTAAAGGAGGATGCAGGCAACGAAACCACGGCGCAAAAAGACGAGGAATAGCGGTCAGGTAGTGGTGTACTAGACCCAGCGGAGGTCGAGGGTTTTTCTGAACTCAAACTGCGGTTCTACCCGTTTAACCTCAATTGCGGGCGGCGGCGTATAGCCGGTGTTGATGAACCGGGCGGAGGTACTGCCAACGGCCACCGGATCCAGAATCTGCTCCGTTTTACGAGCGGAATGGTTGTACTCCCAGAATCGGTTGACCCGCCGGCTCTCCGCCTCGAGGCTGTTTACCGGAAAGGTGTCGTAGCTCCGTCCGCCGGGGTGGGCAACGTGGTAAGTACACCCTCCGATGCTGCGCTCGTTCCAGGTGTCGTAGAGGTCAAAGGTCAGGGGGACATCCGGACCAATCGTGGGGTGCAATGCTGAGGGCGGATTCCAGGCTTTATACCGGATGCCGGCTACGAACTCCCCCGGTGCTCCCGTATTTTCCAACGGAACGATCGTTTGGTTACACAGTAATTTGTACCGGTCAGCGTTCAGGCCGGTCAGTTTTACCTGAATGCGTTCGGCTGATGAATCTACGTAACGAGCAGTGCCGCCACTGCCCAGTTCTTCGCCCAGTACGTGCCACGGTTCGATGGCGCTGCGAATTTCCAGGGACATCTCTTCGAGCCGCAGGTGCCCGAGTACGGGGAAGCGGAACTCGAGGAAAGGTTCCATCCATTCGGGCTTGTAGTCAAAACCAGCTTCCCGCAGGTACAGGAGTACCTCTTTTATGTCGTTGCGAACGTAATGGTGCAGCAAGTACTTATCGTGCAAATCAGTTCCCCATCTGATCAGCGGGCGGCGGTAAGGTTTGGCCCAGAAGGCGGCGGTCAGGGCCCGGATCAGGAGTAATTGGGCCAGGCACATTTCCCGGTGCGGCGGCATATCAAAGCCCCGCATTTCCAAAATACCGAGCCGGCCGGTGGGGCTGTCCGGACTGTAGAGCTTATCGATGCAAAACTCCGCCCGGTGGGTATTGCCCGTTACGTCAATGAGGAGGTTCCGGAAGATGCGGTCTACCAGCCAGTGGGGCGGGTTAGGGTGCCGATCCAGTTCCGCGAAGGCAATTTCCAGTTCGTAGAGCTGGTCCTGACGGCCTTCATCTACCCGTGGCGCCTGACTGGTGGGGCCGATGAAGGCCGAGGAGAACAGGTAGGAAAGCCCGGGGTGGTTTTGCCAGAAATTGATGAAACTCCGCAGCAGGTCGGGGCGGCGGAGCAGTGGGCTATCCGCCGGGGTGGTTCCCCCCAGGGTAATGTGATTGCCGCCGCCGGTACCGGTGTGGCGACCGTCGAGCATGAATTTGTTGGTGCCCAGTTTACTTTCCTTCGCCCGCTGAAAGAGGCGGTCGTAGGTCGTTACCATGTCCCGCCAGTTACTGGCCGGGTGGACGTTGATTTCGATTACCCCAGGGTCTGGGGTGACGACGAGCTTGGTGAGCCGGGCGTCGTGTTTTGGTGGGTACCCCTCAATAATGACGGGCGTTTGCAGGGCCGCCGCGGCGCGCTCGATGGCGGCTATGAGGATCACGAAAGCTTCGTTGTCTTGCGGGGGCGGCAGGAAAACGTAGAGGTTTCCATCCCGGGGTTCCAGGCAGAGCGCTGTTCTTACCAAAGGTTGGTGTTCCGGTACGTGACTGGGGGCGCGGCCGCGGGTGCTGAGTTCCGTTGGTGGTGCCAGGGAAGTCACCTCCGGCAGCGCCGGTAGTTCCTCCATGGGGCTGCTGGGCACTACTACTTTCTCCTGAGCGGGATCAGCTTTCGGGAGCCGGTCCAGGGGCAGACGTAGCCCGAGGCCGGAGTTTCCGGGCAGCAGGAAAAGGTGTTCCCGTTTGAAGGTCCACTTACTGCTGATCCAACCGGCGCGCTCGGCGTCGTAATCATATTCCAGTGGTAAAACGTACCCTTTCGGCTGGTCCAGGCCCACTTCGAGGAGCTTAGCCAGCGTCTGGCGCTCCAGCTTTTCCTTGGGGTCTACGGTACGGGGGTCGACGTTGTGCGGCAGGTTACCGTTCTCCCACAAGAAGTAAAACGTGTCTTCGTACGCCGGCAGCAGGTAGCCGGGCAGCAGGCCGAGTTCCTGCGTAAGGCGCGAACCGAAACGTTCGGCCAGGGCTGCGTCGGCACCATTGTCTTTGGTAGGGTCCGCCAGCAAGTCCGGGTTTTGCCACAGTTGCTTGCCGTCGTTACGCCAGTAAATGGCGTATTGCCAGCGGGGGATAGGCTCCCCGGGGTACCATTTGCCCTGCCCCTGGTGGATGAGCCCTCCGGGGGCAAAATCATCTCTCAGGCGGGTCGCCAGGTCGTAGGCCATGCGCCGTTTGTCCGCTCCGTCCGCAGCCTCATTCCACTGTTCGGATTCCATGTCGACTTCAGATACGAAGGTGGGCTCTCCCCCCATGGTGAGCCGGACGTCGCCGGCCTGAAGGGCGGTTTCTACCCGGTCCCCCAGGGCCAGGATTTCGTTGAACTGGTGTTCCGTGTAGGGCTTGGTGACCCGGGGTGTTTCCAGGATGCGTTCTACGATGTTGCCGAAGCCGAAAGTCACTTCAGCCGGGTCACTGTACCCGCTGAGCGGTGCGGCGCTTGCCGGTTCCGGCGTAGCGGCTAATGGTATGTGCCCCTCCCCGGCGAAGAGGCCCGAGGTGGCATCGAGGCCAACCCAGCCGGCCCCGGGCAGGTAAACTTCCGCCCAGGCGTGCAGGTCGGTAAAATCTTCTTCGGGGCCGTTGGGCCCGTCGAGTACCTTCTCGTCCGACGTAAGCTGCACGAGGTAGCCGGAGACAAAGCGGGCCGCCAGGCCGAGGTGACGCAGTATCTGGACCAGGAGCCAGGCACTGTCGCGGCAGGAACCGTTGCGCTGGTTGAGGGTAACTTCACAGGGCTGCACCCCCGGCTCCATTCTGATGTTGTAGGCGATGTTTTCGGCTACAGCCTGGTTGAGACCTACCAGGAATTCGACCGTCCTGCGCCCCAACAGACTTTGCACCTGCGGCCCCGCCACGTATTCGCGGAGTAAGGTACCCGCTTCGGTGATCTTCAGGTAGGGCTGGAGCTCAGCCTTCAGCTTTTCGTCGTACGTAAACGGGTATTCTTCTGCATATTCCTCCAGAAAAAAATCGAAGGGGTTGACCGTCACCAGGTCGGTAATGACTTCGACGTCAATGCTCAGTTTGTTGACTTTCTCCGGGAAGACGACGCGTGCCTGGTAATTGCCGAAGGGATCCTGCTGCCAGTTGATAAAATGGTTCTCCGGCTCAATTTTCAGGCTGTAACCGAGAATGGGATTGCGAGCGTGGGGGGCCGGCCGTAACCTGATTATCTGGGGAGAAAGCTTTACGGCCCGATCGTAGGTGTAGCTGGTGTGATGGCGAAGGGCGACGCGAACAGGCATAGGCAGAAAGTCGTCAGAGTGAAAGATAGTGGTGAGGGGTCTTAACACCCGTAACGTAAGTAGTCGGAGACGATGTCAGGTGGCCCGGCGGGACTTTAGCTGGTGCAAAATTCCGCCAATTAATAAGGCACGTCACCGGTCTGGCATCTTGTAAGGCACCAACATAACTGACCGGTGTTATCTCCAAATCACTGTGTGCCGGGTATATTAATCAACCTGTCGCCGGGCCACAAGTTTAAGCTGGTTCCTTATAAAGCGGTTTGCTCCAAATTCAAGGGGTGGAGAAAAATGAAATAAGACAGGCAGCTGCTTGATTACTAAGTAGTTAAGTTTGTTTGCTCGTTAGTAAAGAAAAAATATCAATATCTTTTCCTAAATTTCTGAGGTTCCCGGTCGACTTGCAGCTTACATACTTCCTATATTGATGCTATGCAAAAACCTGCAAGTCTATTTGCCAATTACGCCATTCCGCAAGGAGTGCTCGACGAATCCTTCTCCGACTATCCTACCACTTATACTGGCTACGGCCAGGTCCGTTCTGCTTTCGGTGGGATGGATGTCCAGGATTTTCACCTCCTCAACGAAAGCGCCAAGCTTTCTTTTCTGAATCAGGGCATTACCTATGCGGTGTATTCCGAGGAAGGCGGGGGAACTGAAAAAGTCTTTCCTTTTGACCTGTTCCCCAGGGTGATCAGCAGCCAGGAGTGGGCAAATCTTGAACGAGGATTGTTACAGCGTAACCGGGCGCTTAACCTGTTTCTGGGTGATGTGTACGGTAAAAAGAGAATCCTGAAGGATAAGGTCGTACCCGAAGAGATCGTGAACAGCTCTGCTCATTACGTAAAGGCAATGGAGGGCTTTAAGCCAGCGGGCAGGATTTATACCCACATTTCCGGTACGGATTTAGTCCGGCACACGGATGGTAATTTTTACGTGCTCGAAGATAACTTGCGTAACCCCTCTGGAGTAAGTTACGTCTTGTCCAACCGGCAGGCTATGCGGCGGACGCTTTACGAAATGTTTAATCACACCAAGGTGGAAGACGTTAGCGACTACCCTAATATGTTGCTACGAACCCTGGAATCCGTTTCCCCCCAAAAAGGGGAGCCCCGGTGCGTACTGCTGACGCCGGGCCAGTTTAATTCGGCTTACTACGAGCACAGTTTGCTGGCCCAGCGTATGGGGATTGACCTGGTTCAGGGAACGGACCTGTTTGTCGAAGACGATACCGTTTACCTGAAGACGATCTATGGCCGCCAGCGCGTGGATGTCATCTACCGACGAATAGACGACGCCTTTCTTGATCCGGAAATGTTCCGGCCGGATAGTATGCTGGGCGTCCCGGGGCTGATGCGAGCGTACGGTAAGGGGCGGGTAACAATCGTCAATGCGCCGGGCACGGGCATTGCCGATGATAAGGCAATCTGTGCCTTTGTTCCGGATATGATCAAGTACTACCTGGGGGAGGATCCGATCATCGATAACGTCAAGACCTACATTTGCAGCCGCCCGGATGAATTGAAGTACGTGCTTGAACACCTGAGTGAACTGGTCGTCAAGCCCGTGGACATGTCGGGTGGTTACGGGGTGATGATTTGTGACGGCCTCAGCCAGCAGGAGTTGGCGGATTTGGCGGAACAGATAAAGGCCGATCCCCGCAACTTTATTGCGCAGCCGAAAATCATGCTGAGTACGCACGCTACCTTCATTAAGGAAGAGAAAGGCTTTGTGCCCCGGCACATTGATTTACGCACTTTTACCCTGATGGGAGACGGGGTGACGCAGGTGCTGAAAGGGGGGTTGACGCGGGTTGCGCTGAAAAAGGGAAGCTTGATTGTCAATTCAAGCCAGGGTGGTGGCTCCAAGGATACCTGGGTGATTGCCGCGAACGAGGGCGGCGATGTCTCACCGGTGGAGGAGCAACGTGGTTTGAACGAGCAGGGGCAACGAAATTTTCAGGGACAAACCACCGTAAGTACACCACAGCAACAAATTTAGGAGGAGCTGCGTGCTGGTCGTCATCAGGCTACGCATGATTGCGCTCTCTTGCCCACGTCAGCCAAATGGATGTGCTGACCTGCTGCTTTTATAAGCTACTTTAAAATAACCACTATGCTAGCCAGAATTGCCAGCTCTTTATACTGGACGGGGCGATACCTTGAACGGTCCGAACACCTCTCCCGCTACCTGCGGGTGCAATATTTTTCGATGCTGGACGCTCCGATGAGTCAAAGCCGGGATTTCACCCTGCGCAGCATCCTGAATATGTACGGGGTGAAATGGCCCGCGGAAGAACCCGTTGATGAGGCTGGTGTACTGCGGTTGGTCGCGATGGACTACGACACTCCTCTATCCATTCGGTCTACCATACGGGCTGCGCGGGAGAACGCCCGTTCCCTGCGCCACGTGATCTCTACGGAATTGTGGGAGTCGATCAATGCTTACTATCTCTACAGTAATGACGTGAACCCTGAGTTTTTTGTCATTCACGGCTTGTACGATTTTACCACGGAAGCCGGGCGCCAGTGCGCCATTATCCGCTCGCGGATTGACGATACGCTCCTGCAGGATGACATCTGGGTTTTCTTAAAGCTGGGCATTCACCTGGAACGGGTGGTCCAGGTCATCCGTATCCTGATCAGTAAGCTGAACGACGTAGACGTAATGACTGACAAGGGAGCCGAGCACCCGCTGCGCCAGTACCAGGGCACCGTTATTCTGAAAATCCTGGAGGGTTTTGACATGCACCGGAAAGCTTACCGCCAACTTTTGACTCCCAAGACCACCATTGACTTCCTCGTGGGGCATCCGCAGTTCTCCCGTTCGGTAGCCTATAACATGAATGTTGTCAAACAACTCCTGGAAAGGTTAGACAACCACGCACCGGAAAAGAACATCGCACTGTTTAAAGCAGGTAAGCTGCAAAGCTACTTTCAATACCTGGAATACGCTGAAATTGCTGACGACGTTGGCGGTGGCCTGAGCGCGGCGATCGATCAGGTATACGAACTGCACAACGTAATCGAAGCTAAATATTTTGGGGAAGGGTAGTAGCAGCGTTAAACAGTGGTAACTTGCAGTCTAAATAAATGTTTGCTTATGACTTACTGTCTCGGTATTAAGGTAAAACAGGGCCTGGTCGCTATTGCTGATACCCGTATTACCTCAGGAAGTGAAACGACTTCGGCCAAAAAAATTTCCATGCATAAGCAGGGAGATAACAATATCTTTTTAATGACGAGCGGATTACGCTCGGTGCGGGATAAAGCCGTGACTTACTTCGAGGAGATACTGGAGGAGCAAGGGCTGCATTTTGATAAAATGTATAAAGTCGTCAACGCATTTGGCGAACAGCTGCGCCGGGTGGCCAAGGAAGATAAAGCTTCCCTGGCCGAGTCTGGCCTTGATTTCAACCTGTTCACCATTGTGGGCGGGAAGCTGGAAAAGGATAAGGACCATATGCTTTTTCTTTTGTATCCGGAAGGTAACTGGATTGAAATTGGTGAGGCGACTCCCTTCACCATCATTGGTAATTCTGGTTACGGCAAGCCAATTCTCAACCGCGCCCTGACTTATGATTCGCCCCTGAATTTTGCCATCAAGACCGGATTTCTTTCGTTTGACAGTACCCGGGTAAGCGCCAATGATGTCGGTTATCCCGTTGATATGGTCATTTACCACAAGGACACCGGGTTTATGCACGAGGCCCGCTTCGAAGAAAGCGACACGGGCTTTTTTGCTAAACTGTGGGGGGAAAAACTAAAGGAATCCATCAAAGATGTTCCGGACGATTGGATCAATGACCTGGTAGCAAACGTGGAGAAGGCGGGGGAAAACTCCCGGCAACGCCGCATCCAGGAAGCCCAGCAGCAACAGTAAGTACCTTACCTTCGC
>JAUIIF010000035.1 GCA_030431945.1 Bacteroidia bacterium
AGTACTGGTTCCGGATGATCGAAAATTGGCTTCAGGATAAGTTGACCTTTTATCGCGTCCCATAAAAGCTCGAATGCTGTGCCAGGATTATACCCGCCTCCCTCCCCCGTGCGGTAGCTACTATTTGACTTCCCTACTACCTCACCACCGTCACATCCCCCGTCAGCTCCTGCGTCGTCCCGTTAATAAAGCGGACGGTTGCCTGGTAGACAAACACTGCAGGATTAACGGGCTTGCCCTCAAAGGTACCATCCCAACCCAGGCCGGGTTCGTTGGGTGGAAAGTCCGTTGCTTCGAAGACCAGCCCCCCCCACCGGTGGAAAATGCGCAGTGTTTCCACCCGGTCCAGGGCGGGCCCGCCGAAGATGGTGAAACCGTCGTTCACGCCGTCTCCGTTCGGGGTAAAGGCATTGGGGGTGTAGAGCGGCAGGTCTTCGATGACCTGCACTTCCACCATCGCGGTATCCGGACAGCCAGCAGCGTTGGTACCAACTACGGTATATAAGGTGGTGGCAACCGGACCTACCCGTACGGTGGAACAGGGAGGGTTGACACATTCAACTTCTTCGGGGCTCCAGGAGTAGGTAACGGGGCTGTAGTTACTCACGGCCCGGATCAGGGTATCGAAACCTAGAAAAATGCGGGTATCTGCCCCCGGGTCGATAATGAATTCGCGGGGTTGGGTGAGGGTGCCGGAGAGGGAATCAAGGCAGCCGTTGGCGTCCATTACGTAAAGGGTATAATCACCGGCCAGCAGGTTGGTCAGTAAAGAATCCTGTTGAAAGACCCGATCGTCGGAGGCGTAGGTATACCCCGGTGTACCGCCGGAGGCCGTCAGGCGGAAGGAGCCGGTGGGGTCGCCGAAACATTCCAGGTCATTCGTTTCCAGCAGGACGGGGAAGATTTCGTTGGGCTCGACGATGGTTTCGGTAATACTGCGGATACAGCCATTCTGGTCCGTAAGTTGGATGGTATAGTTTCCGGGCACCAGGTCCATTTGAACGGTATCGTTGATCGCCGTACCGTTAAAGCGGTAGGAGTACCCTGGCCGACCGCCGTTGGCGAGAATGATCAGTTGCCCGTCGTCCGTCCCGAAACAAGTACTACCGGTATTTTGGGCTTGCAGGTTGATGGCGGGTGGTTCGGTAAGTTCGATCATGAATTGGCCGGTACAGCCGTCGGCGTCTACGGCCAGTACGTTGTAGGTGCCGGCGGCCAGGCCGGTCTGGGTATTGCTGCTTTGCAGGCCATCACCCAGTCCGAAATCGTAGCGGTAATTGGGCTGGCCGTTGGCCAGCTGAATCTGAATACTGCCGTTGGCATCGCCGGCACAGACGGGCTCAGTAAATATATCTACCCCGCGGACGAGGCCCAGTTCCAATTCGTCGACCTGAATATCCTGTTCTACCGGACAATTATTGGCGTCGCGTGCCCGCACGTTGATGAGGGAAATCGGGAGATCCGTTAGGCGATTATTCGCACTGAAGGGGCCTCCGTCAAAACTGTATTCGTAAGGCCCTTGCCCACCACTCAGGATGGTGAATTCGAGTGCTCCATCTACCCCGCCGGCACAGGAAGGCATGGTGATGAGGGTATCGAAAACAAAGGCGGGTGGCCCGCCTACGCTGAACGTGAAGGTGTCTTCACAGCCGGAGACATCACTGACGGTAACCGTATAGTCCCCCTGGCGGAGGTTCGTAAGGCTGGGGGTGGTAGCTGCATTACTCCACGTATACGTCAGGGTGGCGGGGGAAAACGAACTGGTGGCATTAAATGTAACCGTACCGGTAGAGTCGGCGGGGCAAACGACATCGGTAGCCGTGCCGGTACCCGTAAACTGTCCCTGACAGCAAATCACGTTTACTTCCTGCTGGCTCAGTATTTCCCGGCACTCCCGGGAGGTAGTGATGACCAATTCGACGGCGGGCGTGCCGGCTTCCCCGAAAACCACGGAATGCGGGCCCGGGCCGGAAGCCGTTTGCGGCGTGGCTGTAGGACCAAAGTTCCATTCCCGCGAAACGATTTCATCCACGGAGGTAGAGCGGTCCTGAAAAGTAAGGGCTTCGCCGACGCAGACCTCACTGTCGGAGAAAGTAAACTCAGGCTGTGGCCCCAGGAAAGTACCCGTACCGTTGAATTCGATGGAAAAACCATCGCCCGAGGCAGAGAAGTTAAAGATGACCACCGCGTAACTTCTACCGGCTACCATATCGATAGCGGCAGCGAAGTTATTGTTACCGGCCTGGCAGCCACAGCTTTCCGACAGGTCAGTGTCGTTAACGCTCAGCCCCGTGGCGCCCAGGCAGGGCAGGTTTTGGTCGTCGGGGTTGCCCCGGGTTTCTCCTGAATACATGCACCGGAGGGTCTGGCGGGAGCCGCAATCATCAATACCGTTGGTGAGCTCATACACCGCAAAGTCAATGTCTTCGTTGATCGCCGCGCCCAGCGGCGTGATGGTAAAGCCGAGGGTGCCGGACTGGTCACACGTCCATTTGTACCAGGCGGAGTTGTCTTCGGTTGGTTGGCAGCCGGGGTCTACACAACCGTTGGCCTGCAGGTCTTCGCGGACGGTGCCGTTGCCCGTGAGGGCAACTACGCTGAAGGGAGATTTGTCACAAAGGACTACCCCGGTGGCACAGTCGGCACTGGGCTCGGGCACGGCGTCGTACTGATTAAGGCAGAGCTCGAAGGTGCCCTGGTTACCGTTGCGGGCACCTACTAAAATGTGGTAGGTCTCCCCGACGGTCAGGTCGGTCAGAATGGCGTTAACACCATTGATGTTTTCAAAAGGAGATTTACAAACAAGTGCATCCGCTGAGGTAAGTGAACCACAGCCGTTTTGATAAATGGTCATTTGTACTTCCTGCAGGCTACCGCGCTCGTTACCGGGTATGCGACCATCCAAAGTAATACTGGCGGCATTCCGGAGGGCGACAAAGGAGTACCAGACATCCCTCATTTCGTCGGGCTCACTGATGCAGACATCGTAACCGTTCTGATCAAACGAAGCCGTGGCGTTGATGTTGGAAAACCCGCCCGCGCCCGAACAAAAAGACTCCACCTGAGGCAGCTCAATGGCGTTGATACATTCATCGTTCGCCGGCTGGGCCCAGGCCACTACCGGGCAAAGAATAGTACACAAAAGGAGTAGGTAGAATGATTTCATACGAAGGGACACTTATTAGGCTCGGTACAATAACTACAATAAAGACCAGCGAGGTACGTGAAAACGTTAGCAAATGTCTGACGAAAAGAATAGTTTATGGGTTTGATAACAAAAATAACAGCAATAAGCACTGGACACCTTGCTACTGACAACTCGTAAAAACGCTGGTCTCCGCCGTATCTTGGTGCCGTGAAACTGAAATCCCAGATCCCCAATTTTATTACGCTGCTCAATCTCTTTTGTGGTTGTGCGGCCATTATCAATATTCTGGACCAGCAGTTCATCGCTGCCTTCTGGTTTCTATTTGCTGCCGGCTGGTTTGATTTTGCTGACGGCCTGGTAGCCCGTTTGCTCAATGTTTCCAGTGAGCACGGTAAAGAATTGGACAGTCTGGCGGACATGGTCTCCTTCGGAGCCGTACCCGGGGTGATTTATTACAGCCTGCTCTTTATCGGGCAATCCGCTGCACCTGCATCCGTGCCTGATCTTGAACAGTTCGGGGAGCCCATCTCCTGGAGCTGGTACGCCGCGCCGGGCCTTATTGTGGTGCTTTTTTCTGCTTTACGTCTCGCCAAGTTTAACCTGGACACCCGGCAGACGGAAAATTTTATGGGGGTAGCCACGCCAACCAGCACCGTTTTTGCAACGGGCCTGCTGTTATGGGCGGATCAATTTCCTGACTCCTGGGCGCAGTACGCTTATTCGCCTTATCTTCTCTACCCCGCCATCATCAGCTTCAGCTACCTGCTGATCAGCGAACACCCGATGTTTTCTTTCAAGATTAAAGGACGGAAGTGGGCAGGGAACGAGACACGAATTATCTTTGCGGTTCTTGCCCTCGTTTTGCTGGCTTTCCTGCAAACGGCGGCTTTTCCCTTTATCGTCGGCGTGTACCTGATTATCAATCTCGTCTCGCCTCCCACTGCTCAGCAGGAGCAGCACAGTTAAACTCTTCCACGCATGAAGTTTCTCGCCCACATCAACATTATGCCCAAGGCCGAATTGCTCGATCCCCAGGGCAAAGTGGTCGTCAAAAATCTTCCTAACATTGGCATCGAAGGTGTTGACGATGTCCGCATCGGTAAGCACGTAACGATCAGCCTCGAAGCAAAAAATGCCGACGAAGCACAAACGAAGGTGGAGAACGCGTGCAAAAAATTACTGGCTAACGTAATTATGGAGAGCTACGACTTTGTGGTCGAAGAACTCTAGGAACAGGTCAATGGTTAATTTTTGGGGTAGCCACCAGTAGCTTTTCGGGCGCGGTCGCAGGTGCAGGGAAGGCACGCCGGAGCAACAGGCACCGGCCCACGGTGGCCTTAGAACCACCCGCTGCTCCGAATGTTACTAGGGGTATGAAAACTCCGGAAAACTACAACCCCCTCTCCCCCGAAGAAGAACGCATTATCGTGCGTAAGGGAACCG
Organism: Bacteroidia bacterium; assembly: GCA_030431945.1. Taxonomy (GTDB): domain Bacteria; phylum Bacteroidota; class Bacteroidia; order Chitinophagales; family Saprospiraceae; genus Neolewinella. The sequence goes on from JAUIIF010000035.1 coordinate 4,592, forward strand.
AAATGCCGTTTACCGGCGAGTTCAACAACTTTAAACTGGACGGTGTCTTCGTCTGCCGTCGCTGCGAGGCACCGCTGTACGATAGTAAGGATAAGTTCAGCAGTGGCTGTGGCTGGCCCAGCTTCGACGATGAAATACCCGGTGCTATTGAAAAGGTCCGGGATGCCGATGGCCGCCGCGTAGAAATTCTTTGCAATAATTGTGGAGGCCACCTGGGCCATGTTTTTACGGGAGAACGGTTTACCCCGAAAGATACCCGTCACTGTGTGAACAGCCTTTCGCTGAAATTCATCAACCGGGAGAAGTACGATGCGCTGCAAGGTGAGGATAATGCCTGAAGGGCTACCCTTTACCTGGCTTCGGGGTGTTTTTGGGGGCGGGAGTATCATTTAAGGCAATTACCCGGCGTGATGGCCACCACGACGGGCTTCGCCGGCGGCTGGGTGGCTAACCCTACCTATCAGGAAGTATGTACTAAGGAAACGGGGCATGCCGAAACGGTGGCAGTAGTCTATGATCTTCGTTTGCTTTCGACCCGGGAACTGCTGCGGGAGTTCTTTGTGTTGCACGATAGCACGCTGGACCGAAGGGCGGACGGCGGCCAGTACCGCTCCGCAATTTTCCTGCCGGCCACGGGCCGGCATGCCGACAAGCAGGAAATAGCTGCCCACGAAGTGCTGCGTCTTCTGCGGGATAAAGGCTTGAACCCCGTAACGGAAATTAGCCGGATTGATGCATTTTATGCAGCTGATGCCCGTCACCAACAATACTGTTCGAGCAAAGGAATCGTCCCTAAAAAGCGGGAAATCGCAGAAATCCGTAAAATTTTAACATTTTAATAAAGACAAATTTTTTCTTCATTTTTAGGTATCCTGACTGAAAGAATATTCCGTGAAGCTTCTTCGGGCCGACGGAAATAGCGCAATTATTCCGTCCTGCGGTCATTTTGCCCCTTTTAAATGGTGAATGCCAAAATCTGGCGCAGCACTTATCCAGGGGCTTAGACGTTGATCTACAAACCGTTAGGCCCGGAAAGCTTGCCTCATGAGCATTGCTGCCCGTATCTTTGCGGCCGCTTAGGGTAAGAAACAAACTTACCCGGCAATATAATCCCAGTATTAAGTCGCAGACCCCAGGCGACACGAAATGCTGACCGAAGAGCCACCCCATGAACATTTGGCGTTGAGGCGGTCAGTGATTGTTGAACGAAATTACTTTGAATGAGCAAGCTCCTGAAGTGCTTGTACCTTACCCTGATGTTGGTAATGTGTATGACAGCACAAGCGAACTCGATTGACTCCTCGACTTCTCCCCTTAAAGCAGCTATTGATTGTGACGACGCCTCAGACTTCAGCGACCGGCTGGAAGGCTTGGAGCTTCCCCTTTCTACCACTGCCTGTGACGCCCACCTGCAGCGGAAACTGCGGGACTACCTTGGCGGCGGCAGTGCCAGCACGGAGCGTATGCTCGGTCGTGCTAACCAGTACTTCCCGATTTTTGAGTACTACCTCGAAAAGCACGGCATGCCCGAAAGCATGAAGTACCTGGCGGTAGCAGAATCCATGTTGGTTCCTGGTGCCGTTTCCTCCGCCCGCGCCGCAGGTCTGTGGCAACTGATGCCGGCTACTGCCCGCGAAATGGGCCTCCGGGTCGACGGCACCGTTGATGAACGGCTGGACATGTACCGCTCCACCGAGGCTGCCGTTCTAATGTTAAAAGACCTGCACCAGCAATTTGGTGACTGGCACCTGGCCCTGGCCGCTTATAACTGCGGCCCCGGCCGTGTCCGCCGCGCCATTCGTGCCGCTGGCGGGCACACCTACTACCCGAAAGTGAAACCTTACCTGCCCCGCGAATCCCAGCGTTACGTGGCGGCTTACGTCGCTGCCGCGTACACCGTTAATTACTACGGCGATTATGGCCTTACCCCTGCAGATTACCTGCTGGAAGACAGCGTGGCGAGCATCAACGTATATCGCCGGCTTAGTCTTAGCCGGCTGGCAAACGCAATTGGCCTTACGAGTAAGCAAATCCGGAAGATGAACCCCAGCTACGTGCGTGGCTACATCCCGGTCAGTAAGCGTGGTTACCGGGTACGGGTGCCGCTGGCCCAGCGGCAGGCCGCCCAGGAATACGTTTGGGGAAGACCTAATCTGGTACTTTTTGACCAGCTGGATGACCTGGAACCAGCAAAACAGCTGGCCGCTGATCTGGACTTTGAGGTCAGCAAGTGGTTATTTGGCTGTTCTTCCGTAAACTTACGCCACCAACCGTCCATTGCACAACAAGCCGTAGAGGAGGATATGTACCTCGGATTCTTCAGTGCGTACAGTGCCCTGGCCATGAATTAATTGGCTTATCTACAAACCAATTTAAAGGGTAGTTCGCGCAAGCGGGCTACCCTTCCTTTATCCAGGAACCAAGGTAATGCCTGGCTTATGGTGAGTTAACGGCAGTTTATGAATCGTTTAAACTCACTTCCTGCGGCCACATCTTTGGGCCTCCTAGCAGGTTTTTGGTTACCTTGTTCTACCCAGGAAGCGGCCCGCTAAACCACCACTTCCCCAACCAGATGCTACTTAACCAGATTATCCATTACGGCTTAGAAACCGCTGAAAAACTGAACCGACGCGAAGAGCCACCGGAGATTGCGCAGGAAAAAGTATTGCGAAAATTACTTAAGAAGGCGCGCCATACTGCTTTTGGAAAAGCGTACGACTTTTCCGGATTACTGGCCGCAAAAGACGTTGCCGCTGCTTTTCAGGAAAGGGTGCCACTGGCGGATTATAACGGTATGTATAGCCCCTGGTGGGAACGTGTTTACGAAGGGCGGGAGAACATCACCTGGCCCGGCCGGCCCAATTATTTTGCCATGAGTAGTGGTACAAGCGGAGCGCCAACAAAGTACCTTCCCATTACGAAGGCCATGCTCAAGTCACTTAGTAAAGGTGCCTTTCGTATGTTTTCCGCTTTCCCGGAATACGAAATGGGAGAAGATATTTACACCAGTTCCTGGCTATCCATCGGGGGAACAACCAAATTAGAGACTGAAGGACGCCGGAAGTTCGGGTACCTGAGTGGGATCAATGCCCGGAAGCAACCCATCTGGGCCCGGAGCTTCTACAAGCCCGGTCGGGAGATTGCCGGAATAGCAGACTTCGCTGAACGTATGGAAGCAATTGCGCAAAAAGCTCCGGAATGGGACATTGGTGTGATTGTCGGAATTCCTCACTGGGTACAATTGACCCTGGAGCGCATTGTTGAGTTACACGGCCTGCAGAATATCGCGGAGCTCTGGCCCAACGTAAAGTTATTTGTTTCCGGGGGGGTGGACTATGAACCTTACGTACCCAGTTTCACGCGCCTGATCGGCCACCCGATCAAATACCTTAATACTTACCTGGCGAGCGAAGGGATGTTTGCCTTTCAGCGTACCCCCGGGGCCAAAGGCATGGAAATGCTGTTGGATAATGGTGTCTATTACGAATTTATGCCCTTCAACGATCAATTCTTCGACGAAGAAGGTAATATGCGCCCGGGCGGAAAAACCCTCCTGATCCATCAAGTGGAAAAAGGCGTGGATTATGCGATGCTGATCTCTACCTGTAGTGGGGCCTGGCGCTACCTGATCGGAGATACGATCCGGTTTGTTGATGTTGAAAAATGCATTATCCGGGTTAGCGGACGCACCAAACATTACGTGAACCTGGCCACCGAGCACCTGACGGTGGATAATATGAATGCGGGCGTCATGGCAGTAGAGGAAGAGCTCACCGTTCGTATTCCTGAATTCACCATTGTCCCCGTTAAGGACGATGCCTACATTGCCCACGAATGGTATCTGGGGACCAGGGATGTGCTTAACGAAGAGCAAGTAACCCGGCTGCTGGATGCAGCACTGGCCCGCGTAAATGACGACTATAAATCTGAGCGGGCAACTGCCCTTAAAATCAAGGTGACCATCGTTCCCTTAGCCTTATTTTACAAGTGGCAGGAGGAAGAAGGACAGGCCAACGGACAAAGCAAAATACCACGCGTAATGAAAGGCCCCGGCAAGGAACGCTGGTTGCGCATGGTGGGGGCGGAAGAAAAACCGACGGTTAATAACCGGAGGGCAGCACAACTGGGAGAGATAAATTGGGAAAGTGTGAAGGACTGAAATCCCTGACCTTACAGTTGCTTCATCGCCCGGTCCAGCGCACGCTTATTTTCCTTTTGCTTGATGCTTTCCCGCTTATCGTGTACTTTTTTACCCTGTACCAGTACCACCTCAATCTTGGCAATACCACGTTCATTCAGGTACAGCCGGTAAGGAACGATGGTAAAGCCTTTCTCTTTGACCTTTTTTTGCCACTTACTCAGCTCTTGTCTTTTGAGTAGCAACTTACGTGGCCGGCGCTCTTCGTGGTTATGGACGTTTCCCTGTTTGTACTCGCCAATGTAAATGGACCGGCACCAGAGTTCGTCTCCCTGAAAAACACAGTAGGCATCGCGCAGGTTAACGTGGCCGCCGCGAATGCTCTTTATTTCCGTCCCCAAAAGCATGATGCCTGCTTCCACTGTTTCCAGGAAGTGGTATTCATATTTAGCTTTTCGATTAACGAATTCAATGTTTTTCTTAGCCATGTTGTAATTATAAGTTGCGTCTTATTTAATGCCTCACCTGCCAGGAAAGTTCCCACCCAAGCCGGTCTTATTTTATCAAATCCGGCGCTACGGATCAAGGCGCAAAGCACCAAGCTTAGCCTTTTGGCTCCCTTTCCGCTGAGCCCTTAGGCGAAGCGAGTTGGAGAGGTAAAACCGTAAAATGTCCAGTAGTGTACTTTGGGTTACTGAACAACAATCCGTAATACTTCTTCCCGGTCCTTACTGCTCAATTTCACCAGGTATACCCCGGGCGTATTCCCGAAGTCAGATCGCAACAATAACTGTTGGTTCTCTCCCGGTAGGACGTGCCAGGTTCGGTACGAAAGTGTTTGTCCGTTTACGTTGAGGATTGTTCTCTCCACGTACGCTTCCTCCGCAGCAAAATACCGTAAGGAAGTTTGCTCGCTGACGGGATTGGGAAAAACCCGTGCCGGCGCAGGAACTGCGTCGTCTGTCGTCACCAGCTGCAGCGGGTATATTTTTCCCTGCCGATCGTAAGCCTCCGCCAGCAAGCGTCCCGTCCTAAGTAATCGGGGAGTGGTAAGATCCGCTGATCGGAACTCGAACAACGGTTGATTAGCCGCTAGTGGCCCGTCCAGTCCGGCAGCGTAGCTGAAGTGGAGGGTGTTTTCGTGGTCAACAGTAAATAGCGCGGAAGAAAATTGAGCACTATGGACGGTAGTACCCGGAGGCAGGCGAAGGCTGAGTTGCAAGCCCGCAAAAGTTGCCTGCGATTGCGCTAACCATAATTCCTGAAATAAGGGTTGTCCGGTGTTTGCCCGCAATACCAGATTGGCAGCGGAACTGTGGCGACCGTTGCTGCCACTTTCTCCTGCCGGGCCAAAACTACTACCACTAGGCCGGGCAGAGCCGTTGATATCTCCAATTTTTACGGCAATAAAATCTGCTTCCTGATGGCCCGTTAAGTCAGGGAAACTGGCCGTCTCCGGAAATGCTTCGGTCCACGGATTATCGGGTACGGGGAAAACATAGTCGGCCGCTACGAAGCGCCAGCTGGTATTGTTGTCAAAGTTGTCTTCGATACCCAGCAGGACCCCCCTGATTTCCAGTAAGTCCACAATAGTAATGGAACCGCTCCGGTTCGCATCTGCTGCAATGTATTGATAAGGCGTCAGGTTAATGTCTTCTCCGAGCAAATACTGACTGATCTCCGAAATGTCGAACGTGGAAATTCCGTTGATCGGGTTCTCGTTGTAATACGGACGAACAGCATAGAACTCCTCCTCTTGCAAACCGTCGAAATAGTACGAGCCGTCAATATCCGTTTGGGTGGAAAGGGCCAGCCGCCCTTCCGTTAATACCTCTACGCCAATCATCGGATCACCGGACTCCGTAAAAATTACCCCCCCTAAACTTCCCTGCCGACCCGCACAAATGGCTTCATTGGTACTGGTAATGGTGAGGGAAACGTTGCAGAAGTCATGCAAGCCCGTCGCTTCCGAAAAAGCATAGACCCGGAGAATTTGCTCGCCCAGGTCACTGCAGTCAAAGGAAAGCTGTGTTTGACTGCTGGAGGGAACAAAGCCGGTCTGGGCTGCATCCGCTTCGGTGTATACGGCATAGGTGACGGCTGTTTCCGTACAAACAGTCGCTGGCCCGGTAATGAAGTCTTCCGCAAAAACGGACGTGATGCCACCAAAATCAAAGTCGGGAACCAGGGCTACAGTATTGACCTCCCGGCAATCCGGAGCAGGTGCTTTGCCATCCCGGATATTAAGGACAACGTATTGTTCCGTCAGGTTACCACAGCCATCCGTAGTACGTACCCGGGCAAGGTGCCGCCCGATGGGAAGCAAGCGAATAAAGACTTCTACCCCGCTGGTGGGGTCTCCGGTGAAGCGACTTGGACTCACCATACGGTCTTCCCGGAAATCGAATCGGTTGTACAGACTGTCGTTATTGATGTCGACAACATCCACATCAATGGCTATCGTAGTGGTGGGAATTACGCAGTCGTCAGTGGCCGTAAAACGTAGAATGGCTCCTCCGAGGCAATCTTCCGTTATCGTTTGGCCATCATCCGGGGTAGGAATTACCGTGGCCGGGGCTGATTGATCAACCACACTAACAGTGTGCTGATAACGGAAAAAACCACGCCGCCCGGAAGTTCCGTAGGCTTCAACCAGGTCGTTCAGTTCATTGCCGTTACGTACGTCGTTGTCGACATCGAGGGTCGCCAGGTCATCCGTCAGGGTAGCTGAGCTCACGGCATCTATGTGCAGGTAAACGGTCGGCCGCTGGTTGCCATCACCGTCAGGGTCGTTAGGAATCTCCAGCGGATCGCCGACACCATCGTATTCACACCAGTTGATGATTTCGTGGGTGAATTGCAATTCATAGCAAGCCGTCCCATCATTCGGAAGGGTGTCCGTATCAGTTGTTACCACCATCAATTCGCAGCCCGTATCCCCCAGTACCAGATTTTCCGGTGTGGGTAATTCGGCACAGGTAAACTCGCTGCTGCCGGGCAGTTGTAAACTGTATTCGGTATACAGCTGCACGTCAATAATTTGCTGGCATAGCCCGGCCTGGGTAAAACCGGCACCGTCATTAGCCGTAAACCGACGCGTTAGCCTGCCCGTACCGCAATTGGATAAACCGCCGAGAATAACCTGGTCGATGGCCACCCCGTCACAGTTGTCCTCCCCGGTGGCTGCACCAAAAGTTGCGTCCAGCAGTGCACTCGTTCCGGCAGGGTCCCTGGCGAAGGCTGCAACAATGTCCTGAGGGAGGTTGTCTGCGAAGGCCCGGCAAGTCAGCGTCGTATTGGGTGGCGCTACGCAGGTAGGGCGGGTCAGGTCAACGGTAGTTACACTGACCAGGCAACGGCTGCGGTTCCGGCCCGTAGCATCAGTAGCTTGCAGGAGCAGGTTGCTGACCCCCGCATCACCACAGTCGAAATTGAGGGCCGCGGAGAAGTTTTCCAGCGGTTGGCCATCGCTGCCTGCCCGGGCCAGGGAAAGGGTTACGGCACTACAGTCATCGCTGGACCCGGCATCGAGCCGGTCCGCACGAACAACTGCCCTGCCCGTTGCCGAAAGTGCAACGGCCAGCGAAGGGACACAAAGGACATTCGGAGGGGTATTGTCAAAAACTTCAAAGTCAATGTCCAGGGTCGTAGTGGCCCCGTAAGAATCCTGCCCGACGTACCGTACTATGTGCTGACCCAGCGGGAGCGGGTCCGTAAATGGCTGTGGGGCTGGGCCAAAAACAGGGTATGGCCCCAGCGGAGTACCGCTCAGGTTTCCATTAAGGTATACGTAAGCATCAAGGGCGCTGCTACCGTCACAGATGTCCGCGATGCTGAGCCCGGTCAGGCGCGTGTCAATGACGGAGCCGCAGCTGGTATTTGTAGCAAATCGTAATGGTTGGATTACCTGGATGGGGGGCGTGATGATCTGCTCTTGCTGGTCCCCTACCCGAACGACCTGAGTGAAGACCCGGTTGTCATTATCAGCGCAGGCGTCAGTAACCGTATAGGTCCGGATAAAGGTGAAATTGTTACCACAGCCAACGTTTCGCGGTCCATCCTGATAAACGACGGAGAACTGGCAAAATGCAGGGGCCAGGTGTACCCGACGGCCCTCCAGTTGCACAAACGGATAGTCCTGGGTTTGGGGAGCGGGGTTTTCCGGCAGTCCCCCTCCGGTATCCGGAATTACCACGAGGGCCGTTGGCTTACCTTCCAGGTCGTTGAGTTGCGGACGGATAAAGGAAATTTCCCGGGCGCTGAACGCAGGTGCAGTGGAAGCTGCAGGAGCCAGGTTGCGGGCCGTAAACGTTCTCCGTACCCGGACCAGTTGGTCACAGGCCGCAGGGCTTGGCGTCAGCAATTCATCGTTTACGCATACCTCGACGTTGCCGCCGCAAGCAGAGGTTACCGCAGGCACACCACCCCCGGCCTCTAGTGCCGCCGCGAGTGCGGGTAACATGGTTTCCGGAACGGGTGCACCCGTTCCCGCCGCTACCTGAAAACAGGCACCGGAACCTTCGGGTAAAGCCGCCGCTGAAAATTGGTGGCAGCCCCGCTCAACCGTCGCCGTCGCCTGCCCGAAAACGGGAAGGTCTGAACACTGCGCCCGCAGGCCAGCCAGGCTGGCGCACAACAGCAGTAAAAACAGCCATTGCCTCTTTAGGTCGGTCCTACGGCAGTCGGTCATCGTTGGTTTAAAGCTCTTTAGGTACGTTTGAAACAGGTCGTACAGTTATGCAAGGTACGGAATAACGTGGTAGTGATAGGTTAAGGTATTGCTAAGGTCCGGACAATTGCAAAGTCGCTCGTCTGCCTGCGTCGTGGAGACGGGGCCTCACGTAAGCTAACACCAGGAGTTGATTCCGTTCCGGGCTGCTGCGCGGTCGTCCTCCGAAAGACGGGTTCCAAACCTCAGCAAAACCTCCCCTCGGCGGACGAATCAGGCCGCTACGCGTCCGCCTCGGCCGACGAGCGAAGACGCTGCTGAGCGAGCTTACGATGACCCGGTTCCTAAGGTAAAGCTAAGCGGTCAGCCGTAGGAAAATACCCAGTCAGTTAAGCCTTGCTCTCCCCCAGTAACCAGCCTCTTTCCACCACCAGGTCGGCTGCTTTTACCGTTTCGTGGAGGGCGGAGAGCTTCTTTGCGTAAGTAACCCTGTCGAGGTATTCTTCCTGATGTTTCAGGTTAACCAACTGCTTGGTGAAGCGGGTGTAATTGATGTAGCTCCGTTTGTCCTTGGTACTCATTTTGCGGCTTCGCCGCACGTACAGCCGGAAGGTTTCCAACAGATTCAGCGCGTATTCCTGGTCCTCCTGTTCGTAGGCAATCCGTACTTCCAGCAATACCCTGGCCAGATGGTAAACGATGTCGGAGTCCGTAACGGTAATGAGCAGCTTGGCGGCCTCTTCCAGCCGCTTGTTGCTGTACAGGAAGTTGGCTTTGTTCAGGGCATAGGCATTTTCTCTCTTAGCCGGGGGGAGGCGGTCTTTGTTGTCTTCAATGAAGCGTTCCGTCCATTCAAATTCCTGGTTTGCAGCCCCCAGCGTAACGATGTTTTTGTAGTCGTATTCACTGATCTCTCCCTTATCGTAGATGATGCCAATCTCCAGCCCCTGTCGGTACAGGTCCATCAGTTCTCCCCGGAAAGCAGCGTGACCGGAACGGATACGCTGGATGCAGTAGTTGCTCGCAAAACTGTACACGTCTTTCTGGTGGTCACGTGGCAAACGGTCAAAACCAGCATCGAGGTAATAAAGCAGGCGCTCGTAATGTGCCCCGATGTCCGGTTGCCGCAGGCTCATCAGGATGTGGTAGTAGCAATCGATACTGGGCTCCTGGCCGGAGGTACGGAGTGTTGTTCCATCCGCTGATTCCAGGTACTCCAGGATGGCCTCCAGGAAAAGGAGGTCATACTGGGTGTTCATCATCATCATATTGGCAGTCAGCTGGCAGGCATGCCGGAGCTTTTCGACCAGGTAAAAGCGGTCAAGGTGTTTTAGCATCGCCTGCATCTCCCGGGTATCCGCCCGGTCCGCTTCCGTTTGCCGGTACCCGTTGATGGATTTCCATTCGTACGCTGCCAGGTGCGTATCGGCATCGCGGTACTTGTGTTTGGCAACTTTAGTGTCCAGCCGTTTGCCCCGGTTTTCCAGTAGCTTAAAACGATGCAGTTCCTTCGTTCGCTTCAGCGTAAGGACCTCCTGCCGAAACGGCTCCTCCCCCAACTGCTCGACGGCCAGAAAATAATTGACGAGTTTCATCAGGGCGGACTGAAGGTCGGCCAGCGATTGCTCCGTTCCACTACCCCGCACGGCAGCCTGCGCCCGCGCCTCCTCCAGCTTCGGGCGTGCTTTGCCCAGTTCCTTCAGGATAAAATCCAGCAGTTTGGCTGTTCCCTGGTGTCGGTTAAAGTAGGGGCTGCGGACAAACTGCCGGAGCCGCTCGCGCTCGCGGCCGTCCATCGCGGAAATCTGGCGGACTACTTTAACGTCTTGCATGATGGGAAGGAGAATGGGCTATACGTGAAAAACAAAGACCCAAATTAAGCCGGTTTGGCAAGGATCAGGGCAGGAACGAAGGAAATATTACGAAAATCCGGCAGCGGCGGCGAGAAAAGGCCGGGCAATCGCAGGATCAGTCGTTCGTCGGCAGAGGCGGGAGCGAAGCCATCTGACTCGTCCGCCTAACACCGGCTTTGCTAGCTGAGCAATCGGCGAACGATCCAGCTCGTACCTCGCGTGTCGGCCGGCGAGCGATTTTGCGATTACTCCGTCAAGAAAAAATGTCCTTATCCGCTAAAACCTACACCTGTCGTATATTTCCCCTCTTTACGTTCCCCAAC
>JAUIIF010000657.1 GCA_030431945.1 Bacteroidia bacterium
CGTCAGGGTTTCTACTTCCGATTTGCGGAAGTCAGCGTCCAGGGCTACGATCAGCCGGTCGACGTTCTGCTGGTCGCTGAGGTACAGTTCCAATCGCTTCAGCTTTTCCACCCGATCCGTTGCTTTTCCGGCGCGGACGCTGGGGGCAAAGGCTTGTTGTTGGGCCAGCAAAGCGCGGAGGGCTTCTTTCGTTGGTGCTGCCGTAGTCGTTGGTGCGGTGGACATGAGATCATTTACTTTAAGGGTACCTATCCTTAAGGCATGCGCCGCTCCTATTGTTCTTGTGGTTCGGAAAAGTAATTGTCGTAATCCGGCTGAGGAGCCGGCCGGTAGCGAGGCGGAAAGCTCATGAGTCTCGCACAGGGTTAGCGGACTTATTCAAATACTTCCAGCCCTTCGAAGAGCTCGTCCAGATCGTCAAAACTCTTGTACCCCACCTTCTCTTCGCTGCTGCCGCGCACGGCAAACCCGGCCAGCGGATGTGCTTTTTTTACGGCAATGGGGTCTTCGCCTTCCAGACTGATTTGCAGGAGGCAGGGTCGGCGGCTGAGTAAATTATCCAGGGCCTTGAGGTCAAAGGGATGGCCGGCCAGCAGGTCTTGCCAGGTAATGCCTCCGCTTTCAAAATCAAGCAGGACGAATTCGGCGGCCGGCTGGGCGGCCAGGGCTTCAGCGACATCGTCGGCACTTTGGTAGCCCGCTACGGCGACGTGAGAAATTACTTTGATCCCCTGATCCGTCAACGTCACCGCCTCCCCGGCGTCTGCGGGCACCAGGGCGTAGGCTACTTGCTGCTCCTGCAGGGTGGCGGCCCACTGCTGACCGTCGGTGATCTGCCCGAGCTCCGCCACGATCACGGGGCCTTCCACCCATTCCCGCAGGGCATTCAGGTAGTCCCAGCTAATGGCTTCACTAACACCTTCCCCAACGGGAAAGGCGAGAAAGTCGACCTCCCAGGCGGCAAAATAACGGGCGTCCGTCAGGTGGGTGATGCCGGAGGCGAGTACTTTGGTAGCGAGCATGGAGCGTAAATTTTGCGCAAAGGTAAATGACCTGGTCGTGCTGTACCAGTGCGAGTGTTCCTTTTACCGGGCAGTCCCCCTACCGCTTCGCCCGCTCATACGCCAGCATGGCCCGCCCCAATTCACCGAAAAAAGGTAAACCGATCTCTTCATATTCGTAGACGCCGTCGTTAAAAATCCGGTTTTTATTAACGTGGATGGTACCCACCAGCAGGAATTCTGCGCCCGAGGTTTCGTCGGTAATGTAAGCCGCATCCGTCAGGTAGCCGTAGGCCCAGCCTACCTTGTTCAGGATCCGGATTTCCGGGGGAATGACCGTCTCCTCCGGCTGGTCACCGTACAGCCAGAATTTGACGTAGTTGTCGGGCTTGTCGTACACCGGCGACGTACTCTCGCGGGGGCGCTCCCCCATCGCCTGCCGCAGTAAGGCGTAGTCCTGGGGCGTCAACCGAAAACGGTGGTGTTCCGGTACGGCCTCCGGCAGCACCACCCGCAGAACGATGTCGTGCAGGTTCCGGACCGAGAGGTAGTTCTTGTGGCTGAAGTCAAAGGGTTCGTTGACCAGTTCGCCGTCGTTGGTGGTGTAGCCCGTACCCCGCTGTTGGCCGGCGACCTGCGGCAGGGGGTCGTAGTAACGGTCATGACGTTCCCCGATTTGGTAAGGCGTCTCCATGCCGTTGACGAACCTTACGGGATTCAGCCACGCGTGGGTCTCCGTATCGAAGCCGCCCACCCCGACCCGGTGTTGCAGGCGCCCACCCCGGATGCCTGCTCGCTGCAGGGCGTGGTTCAGGTAGGTCGGCCCCAGGAACTCAAAAAGCCGGTTGTAGGCATCGTTGTCACTGACCAGAAAAATCTTACGCACGTAGTGAGCAATGCTGGGGTAGCCGGAGACGGCGGAACTGTCTTGCGTCACCGGCGTCTGGGGCGCGGACGCAGGTGCCGAGCCCGTTCCGTGGAAGAGCAGGGTGTGCGGATCAAGCCCCTGTACCCCCAGCTCGTTCAGGTACTGGAGGGCGAGGACCGCCGCCGGCATCTTGACCGTACTGGCGGGGTAAAAGTACTGGCTGGTATCCCGGGCGCCCCAGCGGTGGGTTTTTAGCCGGACGGAGCCGTCCGGCCCCCGCTCTATTTCCGAGTACAGTACCTGGATTTCGTACGCGTCCGGATGATCAACCCAAGCGCTGAAGGTGGACCGGTTTTCTGCAATGATGGCGGCCAGCGGATTTTGGGCCGCCATTACCCAAGGGGAGACGAGGAGCAGGAGCAGTAGGTACTTCATGGGGTGAATTTACTGCTTTGGCCAGTAGGGGCTTTTCGAAGTGTGTAAAACGAAATGCACCGCCAGTCTTAAAGTCAGCCCTTTGCTAAAGGCCGGAAGCCCGCCTTTCGTAGCGAGCGGGGCTTGTTCCCTCGTTTTAGTTGTGCAAATTGTTATATACCCAAACCACTTCGTCTCGGGGATACACACCTTTTCGAGAGCAGGGAACCCGCCCTCCATAAAAACCATCAAATCCCCTTAAGCCGTTCCCACAACCGGCCAAAGAAACTGCCCATATCAGCATCTTCCCGCGGCCCGGCGTTTTCCTGGGTTACCCGGACGGGGTGTACCGTCGTATCCACCTGCCAGCTGAAAATATAGCTGCCGGGCCGCTCTGGTGCTTCCGTATCCAGCAAGCCGTAGCGCAGGTCGTTGATTTGCAGATGGCCCGCGTTGCCGCCGGGCAAAACACTGTAGAACTCCTTGGTGAACCAACGGATGATGCGCACGTCCCGGTCTTCAGCGTAGGGGGCCAGCAGGTCGTGGTTGCCCG
>JAUIIF010000658.1 GCA_030431945.1 Bacteroidia bacterium
AGCCTTAGCTAGCGTCGGGTGGGTGAAGGGTCCCACCCGTAAGCAGGCTTTTTAACGAAATCAGCAGCCGCGATAGCAAGTGAAAAAGTCCCAAACCACTTTGACTTAGGTATATACCTAAGCGATGTTTGCGGCCGGGAAGAGCAGTGCCGCGAGAGCAAGTTGCCAAGCGGACAGATACTGAACTTACGTTCCCTAAGCGAGCAGGCCCAGTAAAAATGCCAGGGTATCGACCCCGTCGGCGTAATCCTTAAGTCCGGGTTGCTGGGCTTCCCCAAAGGAGAAAGTCGGCAGCCCCGTTTCAATAAAACCCGGTTGGCTCACTACCAACTGGATGTCTTCCCGTTGCGCCTGCAGCGCAGCAATTAATTCTTTTTTATCCGTGTACACCTCGTAGTGCAACGTTCCGATACGCGACGGAATGGCTTTATTTTCCAGTACCATTAAGGGGCCCGTCAGGTAAAAGCTTTCTTTGTTCAGGGTCGTCAGCGCGTAGTTGTAGTCAAAGTTATTCTTCCACTTGGTGTGATTCTGGAGCGTCTTCCACTCGTGAAAGATTTCCAGCAGCGGTTGAAAATCATAGCCTTCGGGCACGTACAGCTTGCTTACGTTACGGCAGCCGAGGCCAAAGTACTGAAAGACATCCTTGCCCAGCGCCCGCAGCTCTTCCGGTGATTCGGCGCCGGAGAGCACCGCTACGGCATTGCGGTTCTTCCGGATGATGTGGGGCACTTTGCGGAAGTACGTTTCGAAGTAGCGGGCGGAGTTGTTGGAGCCGGTGGCAATCACCGCATCATAATCCTTCAGCTGGTCGACCTGCTCGAAATAAGCCGCCGCCCGCGCGTCAAACCTGGCCAGCAACTGCAGGAGGTAAGGCAGCACGTATTCATCCTTACTGCTGAGTTTCAGCAACGCCTTATGGCCCGCTACGTAGACGCAGAGGATGTCGTGAAAACCAACCAGGGGGATGTTACCCGCCAGCACCAAGCCAACGGTACGCTGCCCTTCTCCGGCCGGACCCGGCTGGGGTACGAAGCCCGGGCCGGCGATCGGAACAATGGTATAGCCGGAAAGCCAGGCCTGCAGTTTTTCCTTATCCAGAAATTCTTCCACGATCGCCCGTAACGAAGCCTGCTGGTTGGCCAGGGTAAACCAGGCGTTGTTGAATTCCGTCCTGGTCTGCAGGGCCGTAAGAAATTCATCTTCGCCCGACGTCAGGTGATCGGCAAGTTGCTGCAGCGTTGCGAGGCGTTCTTCCAGGGTCATCATGGCGCGAAGGTAAAAAGTGTTTGGGTTAAAAGCGACTGCCCTGGATTACGAGCGGCACCACCGGTACTAACTAAAGGCCGCCTGCCGTCAGCCCGGCGTATCACCGTCCTTTGCGTACAAGGAGCGCAGCAGCGCTACGTTCCGCTCCGGGATGTTTTCCACCTCCGGATAATGATCCACCGCGGCCGCCACGGAGTCGACCCGCAGCAGTTGGAGTACCGGATAGGGCGCCCGGTTGGTCAGGTTACCCGGATCATCCGCCGGAACGCCCGCAAAACGATAGGCGGGGTGAAAGTGCGCCAGCTGGACCACAGCGTCCGCACCAGCTTCGGCCAGGGCCAGTTCGAAGGTGTGAACAAAATCCAGAAAAACCTCGAAGTCCGCCAGCAATTCGGGAAAAACGAGCAGGCTGGTCTCCACTTCACTTTGCTCCGTTATCAGACTTTGCACCTGCGCCAGCGCCTGAAAAAAAGCGTCTTCTTCGTCCGTTGCCTCCAGCTCGATGGCGACTACCCTGCCCGCCGCGAACGGGCGGGCGGCGAAGGGGCAGAGATTATGCCTGATGACAAAGTCTTTCACCCAATCCATTACTGCGGCAGCGGGTGTCATTGGTGCGGATCGTTCTGTTTGCGGCTTTCCACGTACCCGCGCCAACGGTCCAGCATCTGCTGCATATCGTCCGGCAATTCACTGTCGAAGAACATGCGTTTGCCCGTGGTGGGGTGCGTAAAGGCAATGCTCTTGGCGTGGAGCGCCTGCCGGGGGCACAACTCGAAGCACCGTTCGGCAAAAATGCGGTACTTGCTGTAAATGGTGCCCTTGAGGATGCGATCGCCGCCGTACCGGGAATCGTTGAACAGCGGATGCCCCAGGTGCTTCATGTGAACCCGGATCTGGTGCGTGCGCCCCGTTTCCAGTTTCAGTTCCAGCAGGCTGACGTAGTACAGCCCTTCCAGCACTTTATAGTGCGTGATGGCGTGGCGGTGGCCTTCCTCCGGTTCCTCGTAGACCCGGTAATTCTGGCGGTTTTTCAGGTCACGACCCAGGTGTGCATCTATGGTAGCTTCCGGTTCTTCGGGCTCGCCCCAGCAGACTGCCTGGTAAGTCCGCTCGATGGTATGCTTGAAAAACTGGTCCGCCAGGTTGGTCATGGCTTCGTTGGTCTTGGCAATTACCAGCAGGCCGGAGGTGTCCTTGTCGATCCGGTGCACCAGCCCGACGCGGCTGTCATCATTTCCCGCCAGGGTAGGCAGGTCTTCCTGATCAAGGTGAAAAGTCAGGGCATTCACCAGGGTTCCGTCGCGATGACCAACGGCGGGGTGGACGACCATACCCGGTGGTTTATGGACCACCATTACGGCATCATCCTCGTAGCGGATGTCAAGGGGAATGTCTTGCGGCACCGGGGTATTGTCCTCACCTTCCGGTCGGTAGCGCGGGATTTCCACCGTGATCAGCTCACCGGGGCTCAATTTATGATTGACCTTTACTTCCTGGCCATCCACCCGGATGGTGCCGGCCTTGATGCCGTTCTGCACCCGGTTGCGGCTGACTTTGGGCAGTT
>JAUIIF010000659.1 GCA_030431945.1 Bacteroidia bacterium
TTACCTAGATGATTTTGAGGGGACGGCGAGCCCGATCGACCTGAAAACGCCGGTCCAGCAGTGGCACCTGGCCTCCGTACCGCAGAACGATGCCGGCAACAACAACCCGCTTTTCCCGGAGTCCCGGCAGGAAGGGCTGGTCAGCGGTGCCAACCGTGCCCTGCTGAACTGGTACCGCCTGGAACCTAACTCCCGGAACTCAGATCCGGCTTCCAACGATAACGTCTACACCAGTGCCGTACCCCAGCAGGAGGTATTCCCTAACCTGGATATACCCCTGAGCCAGAGACAGCGTCTTCCGTTCTTTACTTTTGACATGGCTTACTACCCGTCTAAACGGGGGCCGTACAACTTTGATTTGCCCAACGGGTACCCGGGCTTCACTTCGGGGGCTACGCTGGAAGGGGACCCCCTCTGCCCCATTAACCTGGAGGATCCGGAAACCCGCTGGGGCGGGATCATGCGGGAAATGCGCACGCCGGATTTCCAAAGCTCCAACATCGAATTCGTAGAGTTCTGGATGCTTTCTCCTTTCCTCGATCCGGCCAATGCGAACCAACCGGCACCGGACGGCGACCGCAAGCAGGGTACCCTCTACCTCAACCTGGGGAACATCAGCGAGGATGTCCTGAAGGATAGCCGTAACTTCTTCGAAAACGGACTGCCCGGACCGGCCAACCCCAACCGCCCAACCGACGAAACGGTCTGGTCGCGCATACCCGTTGCCCAACAAATTACCCGTGGCTTTGATAATGACCCGGAGACACGTCGCTTGCAGGATGTTGGTCTTGACGGTGTCGGGGACTCCGTCGAGGTGACAAAATTCAATGACTACCTGGCGGCCTTCGCCGGCGGTAATGCCATCGGTTTTCAGGCCCTGCGGGAAGACCCGGCGAACGATAACTTCTACTACTTTAACAACAGCCGTTATGAAGATGGTACGGACCTCCTGACCCGTCACATCGGTTGGAACGGTATGGAAGGCAACTCTGCGGCAAACAACAATACCCGTGGCAACGTCCGGGAAAGCACCACGAACCTGCCCGATGCGGAGGACCTCAACCAGGACAATACCCTCAACGAATCAGAAAGTTACTTCCAGTATGAAATCCCGTTCGTGCGCAGTGGCGCCAACCCCCGGGAATTTGATCAGGAAGCCACCCCATTTATTACGGACCGGTTAGAAGCCGATAACGGTCGTATCTGGTACCGCTTCCGCGTACCACTGAATTCCGATCAGCGTAAAGCCATCGGGGGAATTCAGGATTTCCGCTCCATCCGCTTCATGCGGATGTACATGCACGGCTTTGAGGCACCGGTCGTCCTGCGCTTTGCGGAATTTGAACTGGTGCGGAACAGCTGGCGCCGGTATACCCGCCAGTTCCAGAGCGGCCCGGTCATTGGCGGAGAAGACAATACGGAATTCAACATCGATGCCGTCAACATCGAGGAAAACAGCAGCCGTTTGCCCTTCAACTACGTACTGCCTAACGGCATCCGCCGGGAGCAAAGCCTGGGCGTGGTCAACACCCTCCAAAATGAGCAATCCCTGACCCTGAAGGTGCAAAACCTGCAGCCCGGCGGCCGGAGAGCGGTGTTCAAGTACACGGATACCGACCTGCGGGTCTACGACCGTCTGCGGATGTTCGTACACGCAGAACCACTGGGCGATAGCCGTTTTGAAGTCCCGGATACGGGGCAGCTGAGCCTCTTCATCCGGATGGGGTCTGACTTTGAGCAGAACTACTACGAATACGAGGTTCCCCTGCGCATGTCGGATACCTCCGTCATTAACCGGCTGCCTGCTCCTGCCGGAGGGCGGGTCGAAAATACAAGTCAGTACGCTCAGGAAGTGTGGCCGATCATGAATGAAGTGGACCTGCCCCTCACCCTGTTGCGCGACCTGAAACTAGCCCGTAATAATTCCAACGCCTCGGTAAATCAGGACTTTGCCGACGTATTTATGCCCTTTGCCGAGCGCGATGATGTTGATGCTGCAACGCAAAATGTTCGCCATACGATTAAGGTCCGTGGTAATCCGAACCTGGGCTTCGTCAAAGTATTCATGATCGGCCTGCGAGCCAAGGACGACCTCAATAATAACGGCATCAGTTCGGAGGTGTGGGTCAACGAACTTCGCCTGGAAGGCCTGGATGAACGCGGCGGCGTGGCCGGCCTGGCCCGTGCCGATATTCAGTTGGCAGACCTGGGTAACGTAACGGCCGCAGCGAACTACAGCAGCGTAGGTTTTGGGGCCCTGGACGACAACGTCACCGAACGGGCCCGGGAATCCACCTATGGCTACGATCTGGCGGGCAACTTCTCTCTGGACAAATTCCTCCCCGAACAGTGGGGCGTCCGCTTGCCCTTGTACTTGCAGCACAGTAAAACGGTCAGCACGCCCGAATACGACCCCTATGATCTGGACGTAAAGCTGAAGGATAAAATTGATGCGGCGGACTCGCCGGTAATTCAGGACTCCTTGCGGGAACAGGCGCAGGAAATCAATAAGATTTCAGCCATTGCCCTCAATAATGTTGGCATTACTCCTGCTACCCGCAGGTCAAAGCCCAGTCCGCTGGACCCGGCCAACTTCAGTGTCAGCTACGGCTACACCAAAACGGAACGCTCCGACCCCTTCATCCAAAGTGAAGTGATCAAAGACCATACCGGCGCCTTTGACTACACCTTCAGCCGCGGCCGCGGTGGATCGATCGAGCCCTTTAAGGGCATTAAGAGTAAGTACCTCACGTTGCTGAGTGAGTTTAACCTCAATCCGCTGCCCAACAGTTTCACCTTTGCCAACGTGCTCAACAAGAGTTTCGCCACG
>JAUIIF010000660.1 GCA_030431945.1 Bacteroidia bacterium
CGCTTATTTCTGGCGAATGCTCCAGCTCTCCGGACATCAACACGTTGAGTTGCACGAGTTGGATGGCTTTGATCACGGTAGTATGGTAGGTCCTGCAGCACTGCTGGCATTGCGCTGGATCAGGGCCCGGGAACAACAAAAACGGCATGAATAAAGTCCGCCTGATCCTACCAGTTATCCTTTTACTGGCCGGCTGCAGCTCCGATCATACCTTCTACTTACCCGTAGCAGATGCCTCCGGGGTGAAGGTTGGCACGCCCGTTGAGGTAAAGGGCGTTCAGATAGGAATGGTAAAAAATATTGAGCTTTCCGGAAACACGGCATGGCTGACGCTCGGCATTAAACCGGAATACCCACTTGGTGCCGGGGCCACCTTTACCATCAGTACCGTCAGCTTCCTCGGCAACCGGGCCATCACCGTAGAGCGGACGCTGGCGGGAACGCCTTTGCAGAGCGGAGACAGCCTGCAGACAACAGCGTACCAGCAGTCCGTTTTTACAGGGGTGGATGCTGCGAAAGTGGATTCCCTGGTGCGGAAAATCGGGGAGGCCGGTACTGCGCTCATAAAATTGTTAGAACCGGAGAATTGAGCTTGCCCCCGCCACCATCATCACCAACGTCTTTCGCTCCTACCCCAGCCCCGCCCATACGATCCGCTTAGTAACTTAATCGGCAAAAGGCTCCGGTCCTAACCTTCCACTTGCTACCTTCGCTACGTGAAATTTGGAACATCGCCACTGGACATTGTAATTATCGGCCGCTCGATTCTCTCCTCCGTAGAGAATCCTACGGCTGAATTATACCGTGGGCTGATTAACGAATTAGCCCAGCGCGGCCACCGTACCACCTTTCTGGAGTGGCACGAGCCTGGTAAAAAATACGTGCGGGACATGCTCAAGTCTCCCTACTGCGAAGTATGGACGTACGAATCTACCGAGCAACTGCTCGAAGAGTATACCTACGCCATCCAGTGTGCAGACGTTGTATTGATGGGAAGCATGGTTGAGGACACCAATCGTATTGCCGATTGGATTGCCGAAGAAGCCCGGGGCATCACCATTTACTACGACACTAACCTGAGCGCCACCATTGACCACCTGCAGTGCCGCCAGGACAATACGGCTTTCTGCCTGTCTGCGGAGAAGTTGCAATATTTCAACCTTTTCCTCTCCACCACCGGTGGCCCCTTTCTGGAAAACCTCGCCAAAACTTATCAAATAGCACAGGCCCGCCCGCTCTACGAAAGCGTCGACCCCTATACTTTTTACCGGACGGATACGGACAAGTCCTACGACCTCGGTTTTATCGGCAACTTCAAACCAGACCGCCGGGAATTGCTCGAGACCATGCTCCTTGGGCCCGCTCACCGGACGCCCAACCGAAAATTCTCCCTTACCGGCAGTGGCTACACTGAGGTAAAATGGCCCAAAAACCTGACCTACCTGGAATACCTGCCAGAAACCAACCTGGTAGATTTTTACAACCGCCAGCACTGCTCGCTGGTCCTCAGTCGTGCCGACCGTCGCCGAATGGGCTATACCCCTACCCGCCGCCTGCTGGCCGCAGCAGCCTGTGGCGTGCCCGTGTTAACCGATTACTGGGACGGGATCGAGTATTTTTTTGAGCCCCACCGGGAAGTGTTCTGTGTCAATGACGAACAGGATGTACTGGCCGTATTGTACGGACAGGAAGATGCACACCGCCGTAAAATCGGAGGAGAGGCCCGTAAACGCATTCTGGAACAACACACCACCAGCCACCGGGCCGAGCAATTGCTGGCGTACCTGGCGGAGATAACGGATTAATCGGGCGAATACGCAGTACCAAAGAAGCCATTAAAATTTCGTTGGCCTGATGCTGAAAATCAGCAGCCCGGCCGCGGGGTTACCGCTTAGTGACAGTCTATTCCTCGGCAGCTAACACCCCATTCACGCCCAGACGGTTGGCTAAGTCCATCACCGCTACGACACCTTCAATCGGCGCCTGCTTGTCCGGCGAGATAAACATCGAATAATTCCCCCCGGCTTTTGCACTCAGGGTGCTTTCCAACGATTCGATTGTCGTACGCTTACCGTTAAAATAGAAACGGCCACTGTTGTCAATCCGGACGTCATCAAGCTGGCGGTTGCTGACGGAGGGAGGCGAATCTGAACGTCCGGGAAGTTTCAGGTTGAGGGCATTAGGAGAAACAACTGAAGACGTCAGCATAAAGAAAATAAGCAACAGGAAGATGATGTCCGTCAGGGAGGACATATTGAATTCGGCGCTGACTTTGCTTCTTTTCTTTAAACCCACGGTTGTTAGTTTTTTAGTTGGTTATCTGTTGGCCCCAAGGAGTACGGGCAGGAGGCGCGGCCGCTGGTGCAGGGAAAAGCAGCAGGGCAAAAATGGTTTCCTGCGTGGCTGATGGTCCCTATCCTTTTGGCTGGGTAGCAATGATGGCACGGGCTTTTTTACTGGCCGCGAGCTTCATCAGCGGGCTGATCCGATCAAAGGGAACACCGATTTCCGCTACGATGGTTACGGTTGCCTTTTCCTGGTTGTCGACCTGGGCCAGGGCATCAGCAACCGCCCGGTTGATGGCTGCGCCCGTGACGTCGATATTGTTAACGGAAGTCTTGCCGTCCTTTTCCAGTTGAACGACAATGTTGGTCGGTGCCACCGTCTGGCTATCCGACACCGGCAAATCAAAAGGCTTGATCTGGACAATGTTGGACGTCAGCATAAAGAAAATAAGCAACAGGAAGATGATGTCCGTCAGGGAGGACATATTGAATTCAGCGCTGACTTTACTTCTTTTCTTTAAACCCACGGGGATTGGTCTTTTGAT
>JAUIIF010000661.1 GCA_030431945.1 Bacteroidia bacterium
CGAATAGTACGTGTACGTCGGTTTCTCCCGCAGGGCAGTAATCAGCTCGCCTTCGGTTTCAACAACGCCGTAGGGGACTTTTACCTCGTACGGCACCGTTGCCACGACCATGTCCGCTTCGCTGGTCCGCATCCGGGCGAACATGTCTTCGAAGTCAATCGTCGTCAGTAAATCAGAGTTCATGATCAGCACGTTGTCGTTGCTGAACGACTCAATCTCGCTGACGGCACCGATGGTACCCCGCGGCTCCTCCTCCGTAACGTACCGGATGTTCATCCCGGCCTCAGCCCCATCCCCGAAATAATCGATGATCTGCTCGCCAAGGTAGTTGATGCTGATGGTGAGATTACGGACACCGAAGGAAAAGAGACGCTCCACGTTGTGGGCCAGAATCGGTTTGCCGCCGACCTTAAGCATCGGCTTGGGGACTTTATCCGTAAGCGGGCGCAGCCGGGTACCCAGGCCACCGGCCATGATCACGGCATCGAGGGGCAGGTAAGAGCGTTGCTTACGAAAATTGACCATGTCGACGATCCGGTGGTCGTCATCCACCACCGGGATGATGCGGAAGTTGTCCGCGCGCCAACGGCGCAGCGTCTCTACCTCCACCCCCGAGCGGGTAATGAATTTGGGCGAAGCCTGGGTAAACGAGCTCAGGGGCCGGGAGAGCTCCTTGCCCTGGAGGAGGCCGCGACGGATGTCCCCATCCGTCAGGGAACTCACCAGGCGACCGGCATCGTCAATCAGAAACAGTACGGCGTCGGCGGCCAGTTTATCCAACCTGGCCAGGGCTTCGAGTACCGAAGCGTCCGCCTCAATCAGGTGATGTGCAAAATGTTTCTTCATCGTCGCGTGCAAGGTTGGGTTAAGGCCAGGGCCAGGCGAAAGGGATTCAGATGCCTCCGTCGAGGTTCTTCCCGGTTTCCAGGTGAGCAAAATTGTGCAACAGCGCTTTGAGCGCGGCGATGATGTCCGCCTTACGGCCATCTTCCTGATCAAGGATGGCCCGTAGCTGCCCGATCAATACGTCCAGTTCCGTCCGCTGGCGGTGGTAAGCGTTCGTCACCACTCCCAGCTGAGCAAAACGCGTATCATCCACCCTTTCCTGGTCGGTAAAAAACTCTTCGAAAGCTTTTTCACCACTGGTGCTGGAGGTGAAAAGATAAAGGGGGTACGCCTGCTCCTCCAGTAGTGCCTGCACCTGCGTGCGCGCCACCTCTTCGTCGTTTGTCTCGTGTACCCGGAATCCGCGCGCCGGCAAATAAGCCCGGGCGATGTCGGCAAAAGTCATCATCTGGTCGGCGCGCAACCGTGGGAAGAAAATTTCCCCGGAGTTGCCGAGTACGGCAGCCAGCAGGCAGATCTGGCCACTTTCTTCCGGACTGACGAAATACCGCCGGATGTCCGTCGGGGCCACTAACGGCTGGCGGTGGGCCAGGCGTTCCGGGTAGCTGGCGAGCAGACTGCCATTGGAAAAAGCGACGTTGGCGAAGCGGGCCGTGGTTACGGGAAAAAGGTCACCGTACGCCAGGATGACTTCCTCCATCAGCTTCTTGCTGGCGCCCATAACGTTGACCGGGTTAGCGGCTTTATCCGTCGAGACGCTGAAGTAACGCTCCGGAGGGGTTGCCGCCAATAAGTCCAACAGGTGCTTGGCTTTGAAAACGTTCGTCTCCAGCATCGCCTCAATACTGAAGCGGTCTTTTTCGCTCCGGACGTGCTTGTGCGCGGCAAAGTTGGCAACCAGGTCAAAGCCGCCCCGCGCGCGAAACATCTTTTCGAACACGGGGGCCCCGAAATCAAGGGGGTACGTCACGTAGTCAGCGGGCACGTGATGCTCCGTCCCCGACCGCAGGTCGCGCGTCAGTTCTGCCAGGCCGTTTTCGTTGGTGTCGACGACACAGAGTGCTGCCGGCCGGAAGCGCAGCAGGGCCTTGATGAAGGAAGAACCGATGGTACCTGCCCCGCCAATCACCAGCACTGATTTACCGTTGATCCGTGCCGCAAGTTTGTCATTATTGGCGGTCAGGTCTTCGGCCAGCAGCGATGTTTCGCGCTTGGTCACGTGCTTTTTGATGAAATCGGCTAAGTTGAAAAGAAGGGGATGATTCATCGGTTGGCGTAAAATTTCTGAATGGTCGTCACGACAATTTCCCGCTCCGCCGGGGTCAGGTTACTGGAGCTGGGGATGCTGATGGCAGAAGCGTGAATTTGGCGCGAACGCTGGTGCAAAGATAGGTAGGGGCAGTGCGAATACATGGGTAGGTCGTGCATCGGTGTCCAGAACGGGCGGCTTTGCACCCCTTCCTGATTCAGGAAGGTCAGCAACTCCCGCATGGCCGCGGTGCGAAAGGTAAACAGCCAGTTATTGGGTACCACGCCGGGGGTAATTTCCTGAAATACCAGATCCCCCACCCCGGCAAGTTCCTGGCGGTAAAAATCACTGGTGGCCTTTTTTGCCGCCAGGAAGCCGGGCAGTTGCTCCAGCTGGGCTACGCCCAGGGCGGCCAGGATATTGACCAGGCGGTAATTGTAGCCTACTTCGTCGTGGAAGTAATCCAGTGGGTCTGTTTTCGCCGTGGTCGTGAGGTGTTTCAAGCGGGCGGCATTTGCTGCGGAAGGGGTGAAGATCATCCCGCCACCGCCGGTAGAAATAATTTTATTTCCGTTGAAGCTGCTGGTCCCGAAATCCCCGAAAGTTCCGGCGTGCCGCCCGTTAAAGGTGGAGCCGAGGGCTTCGGTACTGTCTTCTACGACGGGAAGGTCATACTGCCGGGCGATGGCGAGCAGGCGGTCCATGTCGCACATGTTGCCCAGAACGTGAACGGG
>JAUIIF010000662.1 GCA_030431945.1 Bacteroidia bacterium
TAAAATGCCGTAGATGCTGACACTTCCTTTTGCTTCCAGCTCACTCGCCAGGTAGTCTGGATCGATACTTACTTTTCCCAGTTCTGCGTCCTTCGTTTCCAGGATGTCCACCAAAAAATTCACCAGTTTGTCGCTATGGCGTTCCCCGTAAATGGCCACGTATACGGCCCCGGCCGGCCGGTCTATCCGCCCCACCAGCGCAAATTTGTCTCCCGCAGTAGCCGTTCCCGCAAACAATTTACTGGCCGCTGATTGTGGCGGAGCCTGCCCGGCCAGGGCAACCCCTACCCACTGGCTACCCCCAAATTCATTTGCCTTAGGACGTAAAGCCTGGTTCAGTACCCTAATCTCAGCCTCCTGAAAGGCCCGTAGGTAATCGGCGTAAATTTCCCCGATTGACACCTCTTCCGGGCCACCAGCAATTTCGTAGTAAATCCGGTACAGCTGCCCGGCGTGTTTTTCCCGCTCTTTAATGACGCGGTAGCCCGTCACCGGACCAGTAGCCAAGTCATATTCAAAGTACTTCTGCGTTTCGTACCAGGCGATATGACTCCCGGGGTAACGGGTAAGTAAGGGATGATCACTGGCACCGGCGACGTCTTGTTGGGTTTTTGCCAAACCGGGCAGCAGTAACAGGGAAACAAGGATTAAAAGACTTAATTTGGCCATAAGCAGCAAATATTTTGCCCTAAATCAACGGCATTAAGGAAAGCCATGACATCGCGCATATGTGTGATTTGTAAATTAGCGAGCTCTTGACCATTTGCTATGCGCCTACTGCTCTTTGCTTTGCTGACCCTAAGTGCCTCGCTCGCCGGCCAGCAAACGGTGTACCGGTTTGAAAAAGGACACCCGCTGCTGGCGGGGTACATTACGGCCCTGGCGGAGAGCCAGGATGGTTTTTTATACGTCGCCAGTCAGGCCGGCTTACGTCGCTATGATGGCAAAGACGTCCTTGCCCTGGGAGCAGCATACGGCGAGCTGGGAGGCTCCGTTCATACCTTGCTGGAAGGCCCGGATCGCATGTTGTGGATTGGCCATCACAAAGGGCTTGCGCGCTTCGACCCGGCGTTAGCCCGCTTCACCAACTATGGTTTCCCCACCGCTGCTGACCTGACGGACCCCACTAAAACCACCCTGTTCCGGCTGGTCCTGAACGACACGGCCAACACGCTTTTTGGCTTGACGGACCAGGGGCTGGTTGCTTTTAACACCCTCACCCAAAAGTTTATCCCTGCTTCCGGGCTGCGCCAACAACAGGATAGCCTGGGTACCGGTCATTGTACGGACATCATCCGCGCTGGTCCGGGAAAATTCCTGCTGGCGTGCTCCGGCGGCATTTTTCAACTGGCTGAAGACAGCCTGAGGTTATCGGCAGCTTACCGAGACCAACGGGAACAACTGGGCAGTTTTTCCTTAGCGGGTACGCCGGCGGATGGCCTGCTCGTGGGGGGGCTTGGCGTGGTGTACCGGCTGCAGTTGACGCCTACGGGCGCGTTAGCACTTAAAGACAGTATTAGCCTGCCCGGAGCAGCACCGGCCAGCCGGAGCTACTGTCGTCAGCTGTACAGCCCGGTGCCCGGTACGTATTACGTCGCCACGTACAACGGCCTGCATAAAATTGACTGGCGTCCCGGCCAGCCTTTTGCGGCCACTGCCCTTACCGCAAGTTATTACCACGATCCGGACGAGGAAAACTCACTTTCTTCCGATCAACTCAACCACCTGACGGCTTCCGCCAGCGGCCTGCTCTGGATCGGGACGCGCAAGGGGGTTAACCGCCTGCCCATCGGCCCTACACCTTTCACGAGCGTTCGGCGTATCCCGGGGGAGGTTGACCTTTGCAACAATCACACCAAGGGTTCGGCTGTTGACCCGGTACACGAGTTGCTGGTGCTGGGAACAACGACCGGGCTATCAATTTACAATTACCGAAAAGGCACCTGGGCCTGTTACACGCCGGCCAACCTGGCCGGCCTGCGTTCGGCCTACCTGATCAACGTTGATCCCGGGCCGGCACCCCATACTTTCTGGCTGCTTTACCGCAGGGGCGGAGCGGATTTGCTGGACCTGACGGACCCGCAGCACCCCAGGGTGCTCCCGGGCATTCATCCGCCCGGCGCAACGGACGTTACGCACGCTTATGAAGTTGCTTACCGGGCCGATGGTACTTGCTACATTGCCACTGGTCGCGGCCTGTACGTCTACGATCCGCTGACGGAAAAAAGCTCCTGGCTGCAGCATGATCCGGCCGATTCCACCAGCTTACCGGATAACTATTGCTATTCGGTACGGGTAGATCACCTTGACCAGGTCTGGGTAGGCACCCGTACCAAGGGACTAAGCCGGCTTACCGAACGTGACGGGCACCCGGAGTTTATTTCCTGGCGGCACCACCCTGACGACCCCAACAGCTTACCCAGCGACCTGGTGCTCAATGTGTTCGAAGACCGGCAGCAGCAGCTCTGGATCAGTACCCCCGGCGGGATCAGCCGTTGGCACGAAGACGGGAGGTTCAGCAACTATTCCACTGCAGACGGGCTGCCACACCCCCTCAGTTACGGTATTTTTGCGGACCAGTCTGATCAGTTATGGGCCGTGCAGGGAGGACAAATCACCCGCATTGGCCTGGATAAGGAGCATAAGTTTATTGTCGGCGCAGGCTTCCGGCAGCGGGATGGGATGGCGGACGACTTCTGCGTCCAGTACGGCTGGTCAGTGTTTCCTGACGGGCGGCTGGCCATCAGCCATCCGGACGGGCTGACCCTGTTTCATCCAGACAGCCTGCGTGAAGATGCTTACCTCCCTCCTGTTTTATTGACT
>JAUIIF010000663.1 GCA_030431945.1 Bacteroidia bacterium
CGAGCGCCAGGGCGCGGAAACGGTTTTTGACCTGGACATCAATAAGGAGACCATGGCCTACCTGTTCCGGATCGTGGCCCTGAAAACCATCATGCAGGATCCTGCGGGCTTCGGCTATGAGCTTGCGGCAGCGGACGAATATCCGGCGCTGGATAAGTACAAAACAGTAACGGTAACGGAGAGCATCTCCAACCTGGCCGATTTCGCCAAAACAAACGGCATCAGCTACCGCCAGCTGAAAGTGTACAATCCCTGGCTTATCAGCGGCTCGCTTACCGTCAGCAAAGGGAATAGCTACGAAATCCGCATCCCTGAGTAAGGAGGTGTGGCGTACTACCACGTTTACTCTGGGGTATAGTCAGCCGGCGCAAAGTGCCCGTATGCCCTGGGTGAGAACGGGGCAATGCTACGGAGAGCAACCCCTTGGGCCGGTATATCGGGTTACCTGAGCGGGGTGCCGCCTGCGGGATAAAGCAGGGTAGGGCGCGGCCGCAGGTGCAAAGAAAATTTTTACGGCGCGGTTCGCTTGCCGGAAGTAATCTTATCGTTTTTCGCTTGCCGTATGGTCCTGCTCCCTGCGTGGAAATATTTACTTTTGTGGCGTTAATCTTCGGGGAGGATCCTGGCAGGCGCCGGTAGCCTTCTGACCAGGTGCCTGATCCGGCAAGAAAGGCCATTATTGCTCCGGTCGGGCGGGCAACTAATGTGCCGTCCGGCAGGTTCCTGACCAGGTAAAAAACATTTCCAACGAATCAACGATTGAGCAATGGTAACGCTTTTTACCGCCGCCAGGCGTTTTAATTAGCGCAATATTTCTCTCGGCCACGCTGACCTTAGTGGTGAGCGGTGCCCTTCGGCAGCTCTAATCAATAGTATCATGAAAGCCACTTTACTTAAACCCTACGCTCACTTTGTTCGCCGCCAGGTAACGTCAGCTGCGGCCCGTGCCGTACTGGCCCAACAGGAAATACGGGGCGATTTGGTTCGTACAGCCCGGGATACCGCCTTTGGCCAGGATCATGATTTTGCCGGCATTCAAACCTACGAGGATTTCAAGGCCCGGGTACCGCTCGGTGATTACGAGGCCTTTAAGCCTTACGCTGACCGTATCCGGGCGGGCGAACCCGATGTCAGCTGGGTGGGCAGGCCCCGCTACTTCGCAAAGACCAGCGGAACCACCAGTGGCGTGAAGTACATACCACTGACCCGGCAGAGTATCCCCAATCATTTTGGCACCGCCAGGAATGCTTTGTTCAATTACATTGCAGAGACGGGAAAAGCTAAATGGCTCGACGGAAAAATGATTTTTCTCAGTGGCAGCCCCGAAATGTCCGATACCAACGGGATCAAAACCGGGCGCCTGAGCGGAATCGTAAACCATCAGGTACCCGCCTGGCTGCGTACCAACCAACTGCCCAGTTACGAGACGAATTGTATCGAAGATTGGGAAACCAAACTGGAGCGGATCGTCGATGAGACCATTAACGCCGATATGCGGCTGATCTCTGGCATTCCGCCGTGGGTGCAGATGTATTACGAAAGGCTTTTGGCCCGCAGTGGAAAGTCTACTATCCTCGAGCTTTTTCCTAACCTGGAGATGTTTGTCTACGGAGGGGTGAATTTTGAACCCTACCGCCAGAGCCTTGAACGCCTGGTGGGCGGCCGGATACCCAGCGTTGAAACTTACCCGGCGAGTGAAGGCTTTATTGCCTTTCAGGACAGCCAGACGGAGCCCGGCTTATTGCTAAATGCCGACAGCGGCATCTTTTTTGAGTTCGTTCCTGCCGGAGAAATTTTTAGCGAAAACCCAACGCGACTTAGCCTGGACCAGGTGGAAACCGGGGTTAACTACGCCATCATTCTGAACACCAATGCCGGTTTGTGGGGCTACAATATCGGCGACACGGTGGAGTTCGTCTCCTTACGGCCTTTCCGCCTCAGGGTCACCGGTCGCATCAAACATTTTATCTCTGCATTTGGCGAACACGTAATCGGTAAGGAAGTGGAAGCTGCTATGAACGAAGCGGCGGCAAAACACGGCGTGCGGGTAACGGAGTTTACCGTAGCTCCCCAGGTGTCTCCTCCCGAAGGAGGCTTGCCCTACCACGAGTGGTTCGTTGAATACACAACGCCGCCCGCAAATCCGGCGGCCTTTGCCGCAGACCTGGATGCCGCCATGGTTAAGCAGAACATCTATTACCAGGACCTTATCACGGGAGGAGTACTGCGTCCGCTCGTCGTGCGGGCTACCGAACCGGGCGCCTTTCGCGATTACATGAAACGTCAGGGGAAACTTGGCGGACAGAATAAGGTGCCGCGCTTAGGTAATGACCGCAAAGTGGCGGAGGGGCTGGAGACAAGGTAAGGAATGGGAAAACCTGCTGTCAGCAATAGTTGCAGCGGCCGGAAAGGAAGGAAGTCAAAAGCGCCCACCAAAAAAGAGAGAGGTCAGTAAATATTGAAAAGACTGACCTCTCTAAACAAAGACGCTATAGACACAATGAAATTGTAGTATTAGTAAATCCTACATCCAAAGAGAAAAATAAAGTCACTAAGGACCTAACTACGAGCAAAACTAATTTAGGGGGCCAAAAACGCAGTTGTCATATGTTAACTTTTGTTTTTAGTGGACAACTTTTTTCTGATTCTGCTGAGGGAATGCCGGGTAATGCCCAGGTAGGAGGCAATGTGTTGGGCCTCTACCCGCTGGGCAACGGTGGGGTATATTCTTAAGAAATCACGGTAAGACTGGAGGGCATCCTGCATGATGAGCCGCCGGTGAAACTTGATGTTGTACAGTAGTCCTTCCTGAGAAATGCGG
>JAUIIF010000664.1 GCA_030431945.1 Bacteroidia bacterium
CTCATGCCGCCACCCGAGGTCAGCTCCAGCTGGAAACCGCCAACCGTGATGGTTTGATCGTCCGCAATGGCGTTAGGGTAGGGGATCGGGATGGGCGGCGGTAGCGGCGGACAGTTGAACTGCATGGCCTGCTGGTTCTCCGGAGGGTCTTGCTGTACGTTGTTTGGTCCATCGTTGACACCAGGATTATTGCCACCATCATTGTCGTTGTTCACGAGTACGTCGCCGGGGCTTCCGGGCAGGTCAATCACCAGGCCCTGGGCGTTGTAGTGGAAGGTGACCACTTCGCTGGCGCCACCCTGAGCAAACAACAGCCTGCCCTCCGGATCGTAGGCAATGACCTGAACGGCGTAATGATGACCATTCGTAAGTTCAGGGAACCCCAGGTTGTAACTGAGGGTATTGGCCACCAGACCATCTTCTTCGTACAGCGGGCGGACGGTTTCGAGCAGAAAGGCGTCCGCTGCATTGAACAGTCCGATTTCCTCCAGGTCAAACAGGCGGAACCGGTAGCGGGTCAGTCCGGGAATGCCGGTGGTAGACCAGAGAAAATTCACGAATTGTGGATCCGTGGGCGCTACCGTCGCCTCCGCCATGGGGGTGATGATCAGAGGAGGCTCGTGCTGGCGGACAAAGAAAACATCGCAACCGAAGTTGTTGCTCAGCGATTCATTGGTGCTGAAATCCAGGGCTTCAACGCAGAGGGTATAGGTGCCCTCCGGGATGGTTTCCGACTCGTACAGGCGGTCAAAACTGATGCCCGCTAGCTCAATATCCGCTTCGGTGGGGGTGCCGAAAATAGCGCGCAGGTCGCGGTAAGTGAGGGTGATGGTTCCGCCGCCGGGAACGGTGATGGGGGAGAGGGGCTGAAATTCAGGGACGAACCTTGCTTCCAGGCCCCGGTCGGAGGTCAGGTTAGGTACCAGTTTCACTTCCCTGGTCTGCCGGCTGGCGTTGGTGATGATGACCTGGATGTCGGCGTTGAACTCCAGGTAGGCATCCCAGTACACCGGGGGCGGTTCCGGTACTATGACATTTATGCTCAGTGGCTGGGCCCCCACCATCATGGGGAACAGGGCAATTAACCAGAAAAGCCATTGGCCGTAAACCGCCGGACGTTTTCCAGCAAATGTGCCGGTGGCGGCATTTACGTTAGGCAACAGGGCGCGGCCGCCGGTGCAAAAAAGGTTGGTTAGGAGCAGGGGAATACCCCGGCCCAGGTGTCGGTTTAAATAAAGGCGGTTCATGGGTTTTAAAAAATTTCAGGGCAAGTAAATCCACAGCCAAATCAGGTTCCAAAGGTGCCGGGCAAGGGAAAAAAGGGGGTGGATAATTTGCGCAAATGAGTGGATTATCCGCGCAAATGCCGGCAAACAGGCGTCTCGGGGGTGTTTTTGTGTAAGGGGGCTTACCTGATTGGCCGACGCCCCGGAACAGGCGCAAGCTGGCGCGTAGCCAGGGGGCAGCACCAGGTGACCCGGCCCGGTAATGCTGCGGGCCGACGTACTTACCGGTCTTTGCTCCGGTCCGTTACGCTGCACCTGCGACCGCGCCTTCCTTTAACCTTCTTTCCGCTCAGCAGCCCGCCATTCTCCCGGGGTCATGCCAAAGCGTTCCCGGAATACGCGTCCAAAATACTTTGGGTCCCTGAACCCGCAATCGTAGGCAATTTCGCTGACGGTAGCTGTTGTTTCCCGGAGCAGCTTTGAGGCGGTATCCAACCGGACCTCATTCACGAGTTTACGCGGTGAAAGCCCCAGTACGGACTGCAGTTTCCGCTGCAACTGGCTGCGGCTCATTCCCAGGTGCATTTCCAAATCTGTTCCACTGAGTTCAGCATCGTCCAGGCGTTCGGTAATGTAGGAGCGCAGATCCGTCAGCCAACCAGCTTCCCGGGGTGAGGAGGTCGCCACTTCCTGCCGGGGTGCCGCCAGAAACTCCTGGCGAAGTTGCGCGGCCATCCGGTCCCTGAGCAACAACAGGTTCCTCAGGCGGAGGTGCAACTCCCGTTCGGCAAAAGGTTTACTGAGGTAAGCGTCTGCCCCGCGGTCCAACCCCGCCAGACGGTGTTCTTCTGCTGACCTGGCGGTAAGTAGCAGCACGGGCAGATGACTCGTTCTCCGGTCGGCTTTAAGCCGGGCACAAAGTTGTAAGCCATTCAGTTGGGGCATCATCACATCGCTGATTACCAGGTCGGGAATTTCGGCAAAAGCAAGCGTTAGCCCCTGCTGTCCGTTGTTGGCTACCAGCACCCGGTACTGCTCCTGCAGGCTTTCTTTCAGGTAAGCCGCTACGTCTTCTTCGTCTTCAACGATCAGTATCAGGGGGGCTTCCTTGGCAACGGCAGGAGGGGGGGCATCTTCCGGTTTTTCGGGTGAAGCAAACGCTTCAGGTACGGGTACGTCAGTGGTGGGGATGACGGGGAATTGGAGCAGGAATGTCGTTCCTTTTCCTTCCTCACTTTGGAGGGAAACCTGTCCGCCCAGCAATTCGGTCAGGTCACGTACGAAGCTTAGGCCAATGCCCGTTCCGGCAATCTCTGCGCCGTGGGCACGGGCAAAGCGCTGAAAAATCCACTCTTGTTGGGCGGGGGGGATACCGCACCCGGTATCGCTTACCCTGAGCGACCACTGGTGTTCATCAGCAGCAAGAGCAATGGTAACTTCTCCGCCTTCCGGCGTAAATTTCAGGGCATTGGAGAGCAGATTCTGAAAGATGCTTTCCTGTTTGGCCCGGTCAATGGCCAGGGGTTGGTTGGTTACGGGGGTGTCTTCAGCGATAAAGTGGAGGCCAACGTTGAGTTGACTGGCTTCGGTG
>JAUIIF010000665.1 GCA_030431945.1 Bacteroidia bacterium
TACCCTTGCAGTGGCCAAAGCGCTGGAGGGGCCAGCTACTATTTGTGTCAGTACCGATTCGGAAGCCATTGCGGCCGTAGCCGCCGCCGGCGGTTGTCCGGTACCTTTCCTCCGGCCTGCTGCATTAGCTACCGATACCTCCGGAACCTATGAGGTACTGCTGCACGCCCTGGATTATTATGAACAACAGGAAAGCAAATCCTTTAGTCGTTTGCTACTGCTGCAGCCGACTTCGCCCTTCAGAACGGTAGCTCAGGTAGCGGCCGCCATGGAATTATTTACTAGGCAACAACCGGAGATGGTCGTGTCGGTATTTTCGCCGGAAGGAAATCCGTACTATAATCTCTTCGAAACGGATGAAGAGGGGAAGTTGGTCAAGTCCAAAAAAGGTGATTTTACCAGGCGACAAGATTGCCCGCCGGTGTATCAGTATAACGGCGCGATCTACGTTATTGACGTCAAGGCGCTGCGTAAACGCCCGTTACATAAAATGGTCGGGATCTATCCATACGTGATGGACGAACGGAGTTCGCTCGACCTTGATACGGAACTGGACTGGAGATTAGCAGAAGTACTGCTGGAGGTGCCAGATCTTACCCAGGAGGGATAATTCGCCCATTCCGAAAAACGTTGAACCATGAAAGACACCTATTTCGCGCACCCGACGGCAGTCATTGACGACGGCTGCATTATTGGCGCCGGAACTAAAATCTGGCATTTCAGCCACCTCATGAAGGGGTGCACGGTAGGGGCAAGCTGTAACCTCGGGCAAAATGTAGTCGTCTCTCCGGGCGTTGTTTTAGGACGAAACGTCAAAGTGCAAAATAATGTCTCCATCTATACCGGGGTAACCTGCGAAGACGATGTCTTTCTTGGTCCATCCTGCGTTTTTACCAACGTACTCAACCCCCGCAGCGCCGTTAACCGGCGCCACGCCTATCAGGCTACCCGCGTTGGCCGTGGTGCCTCAGTTGGCGCCAACGCCACGATTGTCTGTGGCAACGACATTGGTCCATTCGCACTGGTTGGTGCCGGCGCTGTGGTGACCAAACCGGTGCCCGCCTACGCCCTGTTGGTGGGGAACCCGGCCGTCCAGATCGGCTGGGTGAGCGAATACGGCCACCGGTTAACGTTCGATGAAGCGGGGAAGGGGGTCTGCTGGGAAAGCAAGCAAACGTACCTTTTAGAAGATGGAAAAGTTTCCCGGACCACCTGAGGGGAGCTGCCCCATTTTAAGAACGGAGCCGTCACGGTAATGATTTGCTCCCCAAAAATCTCCCCATGAAAAACTTCGTCCTTATTGGTGCCGCCGGCTACATAGCCCCCCGTCACATGCAAGCGATTAAAGACACGGGCAACAACTTACTCGCCGTCCACGATCCTTTTGACTCGGTAGGCATCATTGACCGGTATTTCCCGGAGGCGGATTTCTTTACCGAATTTGAGCGGTTTGACCGGCATCTGGAAAAGCTGAAGCGCAAAGGTGTTGCGATCGACTTCGTCAGCATCTGTTCTCCTAACTACCTCCACGATGCACACATTCGTTTCGGCCTGCGGCTGGGGGCGAGTGTCATTTGTGAAAAACCCATTGTCCTTAACCCCTGGAACCTCGCCGCACTGATTGATCTGGAAAAGGAATACCCCGGTAACATTTTCAACATCCTGCAATTGCGCTTACACGAAAGTGTCAGGGACCTGAAGCAGCGCGTGACCGCCCCCGGGAGTCCGTCTTTCCACGAAGTCGAGCTGGCCTACTTCACTTCCCGGGGAAAATGGTACCACTACAGTTGGAAAGGGGATATCGCTAAGTCAGGTGGCATTGCCACTAACATCGGTATCCACTTTTTTGACTTGCTGATCTGGGTCTTCGGCCCTGTCCGCGAAGTACAGGTTTTTGAGCACGGCCCCGCCAGTGCCCGGGGTTGTTTGCTGCTGGAGCGGGCACGGGTGAAATGGCACCTCAGCGTAGCGTACGAACAGATTCCGGAAGCCATCAGAGCAACGGGGGCACGTACCTACCGATCCCTGAAAATTGGCGAGGAAGAATTTGAATTCAGCGGTGGTTTTACTGATCTGCACACCAAGAGCTACGAAGAAATACTGGCCGGCCGGGGCTTCCGTGCCGCCGCTGCCGCTCCGGCAATTGAATTGGTACATCAGGTGCGTAATGCGGACGTGGTCGCGGAGCAGTAGATTAGTTACCACCGGTCCCCGTCGCTCCGCCGGAATGCCGTAGTTTTGTTTTTTCTCCTAAAGCGTTCCTACTTTCCTCCTATGATTCCACTTTCCATCCCTACGCTTGCCGGTAACGAATGGCAGTACGTTAAGGATTGTCTGGACACGAACTGGATCTCCAGCGCCGGTGCCTACGTTGATCGCTTTGAAGCGCAGCTGGCGGCCTATACCGGAAGTGCCCACGCGGTTGCCTGCATGAACGGGACGGCGGCCCTGCACGTTGCCCTGCAGCTGGCAGGAGTCACCACCGGTGACTACGTCATCGCCCCCAACATTACCTTCGTGGCGACCTGCAACGCAATCGCTTATACCGGGGCAGAGCCCTTGCTCCTCGACGTAGATCCCGGTACCTGGCAACTGGACCTGGACCTGCTGGAGCAAGTCCTCGCCGAAGATTGTACCCGCCGGCCTACGGGCCTGACCTTCCGGAAAGACGGCCGGCGCATCGCCGGCATTATGCCCGTTCACGTCCTGGGTAACATGTGCGACATGGACCGCCTGCTCGCCATCGCCCGGCAGTATGACCTTCCCGTCGTAGAAGACAGTACCGAAGCCCTCGGCTCCACCTTTAACGG